>DYKK01000015.1 GCA_020722625.1 Anaeromyxobacter dehalogenans | reverse complement strand
AGCGCTTCGCGCTGGGAGATGGGGCCCCAGTCGCGGCCCCAGGGTGGTGAAATGAAACGAAGCAAATTTCATGTCTATTCGAAGAATTGCGGAAATTGATGGCGGATTTGGGTCCGCGATTCCCGTTGAATCGCGCCGAGAGAATAGATACACTAACTTCCACGTCCATGAGGCGCGTGCTCACTGGCTTTTCTTTCTAGGAGGGACGGCGATGAAGTGGATGGCCATCGGTTCGTTGGTCGTGCTCGCGGCGTGCGGGTCGTCCGGACACGCCTTGCGCGGGGGGACGGCCCCGTCGTGGGCCAACCGGGCTCCGGGCGGGTGGATGTGCACCCTGGACGGCAAGGCGGGGATGTGCTCGATGGGGATGGTCAGCGGCATCCGCGGGGACGCGGCGATGCGCCGGACCTCGGCGGCGGAGCGCGCCCGCGTCGGGCTCCAGCGCCTGTTCGACACGTACTCGGCGAGCCTGTTCAAGTCCTACCAGGGTGCCACGACGGACTTCCGGGACTCGGCCGAGGAGCAGCACCTCGAGCAGGCCATGAAGACCTTCTCGGCGGGGCACCTGTCGGGGGTCGAGATCCGCGACTACTGGGAGGACGAGAAGGACAACGGTCACGCGCTCGCGTTCCTGGCGATTGACGACTTCACCGCGGCGCTCGACAAGATGGGCAACCTGAGCCAGCGGACGAAGCAGATCATCCGCAGCAACGCGGCGCGCCTCCACGAGGAACTGCGCGAGGAGGAGGAGAGGAGGGACGTGCAATGACCCGACCGATCGGCGCGGTCCTGCTCTCCGCCGCCCTGTCCGTGGGTTGCGGCCCCTCGATGCCCGAGGTCCGCCGGGTGGACCCCGGCACCCAGACCGACATCTCCGGGCGCTGGAACGACACGGACTCGAGGCTGGTGTCCGAGGCGATGATTGACGATTGCCTGGAAGGCAGGTGGCTTCTGGACTTCAAGCGGGCGCACGAGGGCCAGAAGCCGCGCATCATCGTGGGCACCGTGCGCAACCGCAGCCTCGAACACATCAACGTGCGGACCTTCGTCGCGGACCTGGAGCGCGCGATCACGAACTCGGGCCGGGCGAGGTTCGTGGCCTCGCGCACCGAGCGCGAGGAGGTCCGCGACGAGCGCCTGGACCAGGCCACGCACGCGTCGGAGGAGACGCGCAAGGACCCCGGCCGGGAGCACGGCGCGGACTTCATGCTCCAGGGCGAGATCAACTCGACCCTCGACCGGGCGGGCGGAGTCGCGGCGGTCTATTACCAGGTCAACATGACCCTGATTGACCTCGAGACCAACGAGAAGGTCTGGATCGGCGAGAAGAAGATCAAGAAGGTGGTGGAACGCGGGTCCTGGAGCCCGTGACGCCCCGGAGGCGTCCTCGGAACCCTTGAGGAATGGCGGTCGTGACGTGGACGCGATCCTGGATCGGGACGCCCGCATCCCCGGGAGTGCTCGGCGTCCTGGTGATCGCGACCGCGTGCGGGGCCCCGGGCGTCAGCGTCCGCCACTACGCGGACCTCAACCGCGCGATCGAGGCCGGGAACCACGACGCGGCGCTCGCGAGGCTGCACCAGTCGCGCGAACTGTACGGCGAGAAGTCGTCGGTCCTGTACCTCATGGACACGGCCATGATCGAGACCCTGGCCGGCCGCCCCGCGGACGCGAACGCCCACATCCAGGCCGCCGAGGACCTGATCGAATCCCTCTACACGAAGAGCGTGACGCGCGAGGCGGCCTCGTTCTTGACCAGCGACGCCTCGCTGCCCTACGAGGGCGAGGACTTCGAGAAGGTCTTCCTGAACGTGCTCGCGGCCCTGAACCACGCCCGGATGGGCGAACCGGACGAGGCCGCGGTCGAGGCGAGGAAGGCCGACGTGAGACTGGCCGAGACGGCGCGCACGCGCGGGAAGGACACGGCCTACGGCGAGGACGCCTTCGTGCGCTTCCTGATGGGCCTGATGTACGAGGACGCGGGCGAGGCGAACGACGCGTGGGTGTCGTACGCGCGGGCCATCCAGGCGTATCAGGCACAGGAGAACCGCTTCGGGGTCCCGGTGCCGCGCGCCCTGGCGCGGAGGGCCGCGATCGTGGCCGCGTCCCTCGGGTTCCATGACGAGGTCGCGTCCTTGCGCGAGGCGTTCCCGGGCGCGGTCCCGGACGACCCGCTCGAATGGGCGGGGATGGGGCGCGTCGTGGTCGTGGAGTTCGCGGGGGAGGTCCCGGTCAAGGTCGAGCGCCGGATCGAGGTGACGGTGGGACAGGGGATGGTGTTCCTCCAGACCATGGACGTGACCTCGCGCGAGGAGCAGCAGGTGTCGTCCGCGATCAGCGCGGCCAAGGCGGTCGCGGGCACCGCGAACGTGGCCATCGCGTACCCCGTGATGGTCGGGCGGTCCCCGGCGTCGCTTCCGGTCGAGGTCACGGTCGCGGGACCGGAGGGCGGACCGGGCCGGACCGTGGTCGCGGAGCCCGTCCACAACCTGGCCGCGATCGCCCCGGTGTGCCTGGAGGAGCGGATGGGGCGCATCTGGGCCCGCACCGTGGCCCGCGCCGTGGTGAAGTTCCTGCTGGCGACCGCGGCCCAGAAGGCCGGCGAGGCCGCGGGCGGCAAGAAGTACGGGTGGCTCACGGGGTTGCTGGCCGGGGCCACGACGAGCGCGGCGCTCCAGGCGTCCGAGCACGCGGACACCCGGTCGTGGGGCACCTTGCCGGCCGAGGTGCGAACGGCCGTGATCGAGGTTCCGCCCGGGGAACACGAGGTCCGGGTGAGGGGGGCGAGGGCGTCCCCCGGGCGGGTCCTGGTGGACGAGGGGCGATCGGCGTGGTGGATCGTCCGGACGAGGTGATGCGATGCGCCGTCATCGAACGGGATATTCACGATCCATATGGATCACGACGGTTGCGGCGGTCGGCGCCGCCTGTGGAGGAGCCTCGGTGCGCTCATCGCCGGGGGGCGAGCCCGGCTGGGTCCGCACCGGACGGTCCGTGGACTACCCGCGCGAGGAATACCTCGTGGGGCTGGGACGCGGGCGCTCCCCCCAGGCGGCCGAGGACAACGCCCGCGCCGAGATCGCCAAGGTCTTCGAGGCGCGCGTGGAGCAGACGACTCGCGAGACCGAGACGTACGTCGAGGGTTCGACGTCGGAGGGGAGGGGAGGGTGGTCGCGGGCGATCGACGTGTCCCAGGCCACCGCGACCGAGACCGAGAAGGTCCTGTCGGGGGTCGAGATCGTCGAGAGGTACGAGGGACCGGACGGACACGCGGCCCTGGCGGTCCTGTCCCGGCACGACGCCTCCGACCGCCTGTGGAGGCGGGCCAGGGAGATGGCGCGACGCGCGGAGGCGCTGATCGCGAAGGCCCGGGAGGCGAGCGACGCCCTGGAGGCGGCCCGGTCGTACTACCAGGCCGCGCGGTTGCTGGGCCTCGTCGAGACCCTGAACGCGGACCTCGCGGTCCTGGCGGTCCGCGAGCCCATCCAGGGCCCGATGGGTCCCGGGGAGGCATTCGAGGCGTTCCGGGGCGTGGTGCGCGAGCGCCTGCCGGTCGCGGTGCGGGTCACCGGGGACGAGGCCGACCGCATCGGGGCGGCCATCGAGGGGGCCCTGACGGAGCGCGGAGTTCCGATCGCGGCCCCCGACCGGCCCGAGCGGATCCAGGTCCGGGGAACGTCCTCGATCCGGCCGACCGACCGTCCCCCGCGGGAGTACCGCTTCGTGCGGTACGACGTGACCCTCGAGGCGGTGGACACCCGGACGGGGACCGTGTGGGCGTCCGTGGGACCGGTGTCGGACGATGCCTCGGGCCGCACGGCGGACCAGGCCGTGGAGCGCGCGGTCTTCCTGGTCCGGCAGCGCCACCTCCCGAGGTTCCTGTCGGACCTGTTCGAGCGCCTGTTCGGCGCGGGGATCGAGAAGGGATTCTGAAACAGGAGAGGGCCATGAAGAGGATCATCTCGCTGGGACTCGGGATCGTGACGGCCTTGCTGGCCGCGGCGGCCACGGGGTGCGGGAGCCCCGAGGTCCGGCCGGACCGTGACCAGATCCAGCGCCGCTCCGACAAGACGTTCCACGAACTGGAGCGGGAAGAGCAGCAGCACGAGGAGGAATGACGGGCGTGCGGGTCGTGGGCCGCCCCAATCCACCGCAATCCGAAATCCGGATTCGCCGCCGTCGAGGCGGCGAATCAGGGGTCGCCCCTTTCTTTGACACCCCCGGGGATCGCCCCTATAATCCTTGCAGATTCGGGGTTCTTTCCGCTCCAGGGCGGGTGGTGGGGGGGGCGGGCGATTCCGGAGGTTTCTCGAATGTCCAACGACCCCCAACAGCCCGGTGGTTCCGGCGCCGGCGGAGACGTACCGGACGAACACCTCCCCGCGGCCATCGAGCGGGGAAAGGGTCTCGGTGAACTCCTCCTGCGCGAGAAACTCGTCAACGTCGAGCAGTTGCACCAGGCCCGGACCGCCCAGAAGGAGGGCGAGGGCCTCGGCTACACCCTGGCGAAACTCGGCTACGTCGAGGAGAGCCACCTCATCAACTTCCTGTCCCGCCAGTACGGGGTTCCCTCGATCAACCTGGACGAGTGCGAGGTCCCGGAGGACGTCATCAAGATGGTGCCCCGCGAGGTCGCGGAGCGCCACAACCTGGTCCCCATCGCGAGGCAGGGGTCCACGCTGATCGTGGCCATGGCCGACCCCGGCAACATCTACGCGATGGACGACGTGAAGTTCCTGACCGGCCTGAACGTCGAGGTCGTGGTCGCGTCGGAGACCTCGATCCACAAGGCCCTGGAGCGCTACTACGGGGCCACGGACTACGCCGCGGTGATGCAGGACATCCAGGAGGAGGCCGAGATCGCGCTGTTGCGCGACGAGAAGGGCGTGGATGTCGCGGAGTTGCAGCGCGAGACGGAGGAGGCCCCGGTCGTCCGGCTCGTCAACATGATCCTGGTGGACGCGGTCAAGCGCGGGGCCTCGGACATCCACATCGAGCCCTACGAGAAGGACTTCCGCGTCCGCTACCGCCTCGACGGGGTCCTCTACGAGATCATGCGTCCGCCGAACCGGCTCAAGAACGCCATCACGAGCCGCCTGAAGATCATGAGCGAACTGGACATCGCGGAACGCCGCCTGCCCCAGGACGGCCGCATCCGGCTGGTGCTGGGCAAGGAAAAGGAGGTGGACTTCCGCGTCTCGGTCCTGCCGACCCTCTTCGGCGAGAAGGTCGTCCTGCGCGTCCTGGACAAGTCCGCCCTGCAACTCGACCTCGCGAGCCTGGGCTTCGAGGAGGACCAGTTGCGACACTTCCGCGAGGCCATCCACCAGCCGTGGGGGATGGTGCTCGTCACCGGGCCGACTGGGTCTGGCAAGACCACGACCCTGTATTCGGCCCTGACCGAACTGAACCGGACGTCGGACAACATCTCGACCGCCGAGGACCCGGTCGAGATCAACATGCCGGGCATCAACCAGGTCCAGATGAAGGACGAGATCGGGCTGAACTTCGCCGCGGCCCTCCGGTCCTTCCTGCGGCAGGACCCGGACATCATCATGGTCGGCGAGATCCGCGACTTCGAGACCGCCGAGACCGCGGTCAAGGCAGCCCTGACCGGGCACATGGTCCTCTCGACCATCCACACGAACGACGCGCCCTCGACCATCAACCGCCTGCTGAACATGGGCGTGGAGCCCTTCCTGGTCACGGCCTCGCTGATCCTCATCTGCGCCCAACGCCTGGTGCGGCGTGTGTGCAAGGAGTGCGCGGAGCCGGTCGAGGTCAGCCCCCAGGCCCTGATGGACATCGGATTCTCGGAGGAGGAGGCCCACCAGGTCAAGCCCGTCAAGGGCAAGGGCTGCCGCAACTGCAACGACACGGGGTACAAGGGGCGCATCTCGTGCTACGAGGTCATGCCCCTGACCGACGAACTGAAGGAGGCCATCCTGCAAGGGTATTCCTCCATCGAACTGAAGCGGGAGGCGATGCGGCAGGGGATGCGGACCTTGCGCCAGTCGGGCCTCGCCAAGGTCAAGGCCGGGGTCACGACCATCGAGGAGGTCCTGCGCGTCACCCGCGCGGACTGACGACCTCCGGAAGGGAACCGGCGGGCGGGGGGTGGGTCGGGACGGCAGAGCGATGATGGACGAACGTGCCCGAGGGGTCACGACCACCACCTCCACCGCGGCCCTCGACATTCATCAACTCCTGAAGGTGATGGTCGAGAAGGGGGCCTCGGACCTCCACCTGACCGCGGGGACGCCGCCGCAGTTGCGGGTGGACGGCTCGCTGTACCCGCTGAAGATCCCGCCCCTGAAGCCCGCGGATGTGCAGCGCCTGTGCTACTCGGTGCTGACCGAGGGCCAGAAGAAGCGCTTCGAGGAACGCAACGAGATTGACCTGTCCTTCCAGTGGAAGGGCGTCAGTCGGTTCCGGGCCAACTTCTTCCGGCAGCGGGGTTCGGTGGCGGGTGCGGTCCGCCTGATCCCCACGCGCATCATGACGTTCGAGGAACTGGGGCTCCCCTCCGTGGTGCACCAGATGGTGGACAAACCGCGCGGCCTCATCCTGGTCACGGGGCCGACCGGGTCCGGGAAGTCCACGACCCTCGCGGCGATGGTGGACGTGATCAACCAGCGCCGGCGCGGGCACATCATCACCATCGAGGACCCGATCGAGTACCTGCACACCCACAAGAACTGTATCGTGAACCAGCGCGAGGTCGGCTCGGACACCGAGACCTTCCACGACGCGCTCCGCTACGTGATGCGCCAGGACCCGGACGTGGTGCTGGTCGGGGAGATCCGCGACCTCGAAACCATGGAGACCGCGCTCCGCCTGTCCGAGACCGGGCACCTCGTCCTCTCGACCCTCCACACGAACAGCGCGGCCCAGACGATCCACCGCGTGATGGACCTCTTCCCCAGCGACCAGCAGGAGCGGGTCCGTACGCAGATGTCGTTCGTGCTCGAAGGGATCCTGGTCCAGCAACTGATGCCCCGGATGGACGGCCGGGGCCGGGTCCTCGCCCTCGAGTGCATGGTCCCAAATCCGGCGATCCGCAACCTGATTCGCGAAGGGAAGATCCACCAGATCTACTCGCAGATGCAGATGGGGCAGGCGAAGTACGGGATGCAGACGATGAACCAGTCCCTGCTGAAACTGTGGCAGAATCGGGTCATCAGTCGCGAGGAGGCGGTGGCCCGGGCCGGGGACCTCGAGGAGTTGCTTCAGATGATGGCGCAGTCTGGAGGGACGCCCGCGAAGTAGCGGCCTCGCAGCCGTCGGAGGTGCTCATGGCCAAGTTCGTGTGGGAAGGGACGACCGCCGAGGGCCAGGTGAGGTCCGGGGTCCTGGACGCGCGGACCCTCGAAGAGGTCCAGGCGCGCCTGCGCGGGATGCAGATCACCCCCACGAAGGTCCGCAAGTCCCTCGGCCAGATCGAGATCCGCCTCCCGGGGCTCGGCGGCGTGAAGACCAAGAGCCTCGTGGTCTTCACGCGGCAGCTGTCCACCATGATTGACGCGGGGCTGCCGCTGGTCCAGTGCCTGGACATCCTCGCCGCGCAGGAACCGGACCGCGCCTTCCAGAAGGTCGTCTATGGCGTCAAGGCCCATGTCGAGGCGGGCAGCACCCTGGCGGACGCCCTCAAGAAGTACCCCAAGGTCTTCGATGACCTTTTCGTCAGCATGGTGGCGGCCGGCGAGGTCGGCGGCGTCCTGGACACCATCCTCCAGCGGCTCGCGCAGTACCTCGAGAAATCCATGAAACTGAAGGCGAAGGTGAAGGCGGCCCTTCGCTACCCGACCTTCGTGCTCACCGCGGCGGGCGGGATCATGTTCGTCCTGTTGTGGAAGGTCATCCCGTCGTTCGCGGCGATCTTCAAGAGCGTCGGGAACCGGGAACTCCCCGCGTTGACCCAGTTCGTGGTCAACCTGTCCGAGAACTTCCTGCACTACCTGCCCTTCATCCTGCTCGTGATCGTGGGTTGCATCGTGGCGTTCGTGATGGCCCGGCGCAACCCGCGCGGGCGGTACCTGATTGACGCCGGGCTCCTGCGCATCCCGGTGGTCGGACCCCTGATCCGCAAGTCCGGCATTGCGCGCCTGACCCGCACGCTCGGGACCCTGATCGCGAGCGGCGTCCCCATCCTGGACGCGCTCGAGGTCTCGGCCCGGTCGTCCGGGAACCGCGTCATCGAGCAGGGCATCCTGTACACGCGGGCGCGCGTGGCCGAGGGCAAGAACATCGCGGGCCCGCTCGAGGAGGCCCGCGTCTTCCCCAAGATGGTGGTCCAGATGATCGCGGTCGGCGAATCCACGGGCGCGATGGACGTGATGCTCGGGAAGATCGCGGACTTCTACGACGACGAGGTGGACGCCTCGGTGGACGGGCTCACCTCGCTGATCGAGCCGATGGTCATGATCGTCATCGGCGGGATGGTGGGGTTCGTGCTGATCGCGATGTACCTGCCCATCTTCGGGATGGCGGAGAACCTGGCCCGGCGGTGACCGGGGCGCGATGCCCCGGGGACCCCTGGATGTCCAACAGGCGTCGGTGGCTCGCTTGGGACGTGGAGGCCGTGGTTTGGAGCAGGGGCAGGACACGCACGGGCCTATTACCGACCATACCCCCGCCATCATCTCGGACGTGATGCCCTTGGAGTTGCGGGAATCGGCCGGCGTGGCCGCGCTGCGGCGAAAACTCCTGTGGCTCGCGTTCACGCGCATCGCCACGATGTTGATCCTGGTCGCGGCCACGACCCTCCTCACCGGGGACGTGAGGCTCACCTACCTGCGGGGGATCCGGACCGTCCTGATCTGGGTCGGGATCATGGGCCTGATCCCCTCGGCCCTGTATTTCCCGGCCCTGTATTCGGTCCAGACCTTGCGGGGCCTGCGGACCGTCGCCTTCCTCATGATGACCCAGGACTGCCTGTTCGCGGCGATCATGGTCGGCGTCACGGGCGGGACCCAGTCCGCGTTCACCTTCTTCTTCTCGCTGACGATCATCATCGCGAGCGTGACCGTGGGGAGGGGCGGGACCCTGTTTTCGGCGCTCGTGTCCTGCGCCTTCCTGGGCGTGATGGGGCTGTATGAAACGCGGGTCCTGACGAGCCCCACCTTCCTCGCGGACTTCCTGATCCAGGGGTCGCTCTATTCGATCCTTTCCTCGATCGGGACCAACGTCATGGGATTCGCGGCGGTCGGGTTCCTGGCGAACTACCTCGCGGAGCAGGTCCGCCGGTCCGAGATCCAGCGCGAGCGATACCGCGTGAGCCTCGAAGACCTGCGACAACTGCACCAGAGCATCCTGACCTCGGTCGCGAGCGGGATCGTGACGTGCCGGCTGGACCACCGCGTCCTCCACCTGAACCGGGCCGCGGAGGCGTTCCTCGGGGTGTCGGACCGGCGCGCGAGGGGGAGGCTGGTGCGGGAGGTCTTCCCGGAGGCCGCGGACGCCGTGGCCTCCGGCCGGTCCGTGTTCGAGGTGGAACGCCGGACGGAAGGGGGACGGTCGCGGTCGCTCCTCGTGACCGTGACGCCGCTGATGTCCGCGGCCGGCCGGATGATCGGACGCATCCTCGCGGTCGAGGACGTGTCCCTGATCAAGCAGATGGAGGCGCGCCTGAAGGCCGAGGAACGCCTGGCCACGATCGGAAAACTGGCGGCGGTCGTGGCCCACGAGATCCGCAACCCCCTGGCCGCGATCTCGGCGTCGGCCCAGATGATCGGGCTGTCGCAGGGGATCGCGGCCGACGAGAGGCAGGCCGTCGGGATCGTGATCCGCGAGACGGAGCGGTTGAACCTGTGGGTGTCGGACCTGCTGGACTATGCGAGGCCCAAGGTCGGCGAGAAGGCGCCGGTTCGGGTGGCCGACCTGCTGTCGGAGGTGGTCGAGGTGGTCCGGGCGGACCCGGCCGCGGCCCGGATCGAGGTGGACCTGGACGTGGAACCGGATGCGATGGTGTTCGGGGACTCCCAGAGGCTGTACCGGGTCTTCCTGAATCTGGCCCGCAACGCCGTGGAGGCCATGCCCGACGGGGGGCGCCTCCGGGCGGCCGCCTGGCGCGAGCCCGGGGAGGTCCCCGGGATGAAGACGGTCGTCGTCACGGTGACGGACAACGGGCACGGCATCCCCCGCGAGGACCTGGACAAGGTCTTCGATGCCTTCTTCACGACGAAGGCGGGCGGGACGGGGCTGGGCCTCGCGGTGGTGGCCCGCGTCGTCGAGGAACACGGGGGGCGCGTCGAGGTCTGGTCGGACCCCAACGTGGGGACGCGCTTCAGCATCCGGTTGCCGGAATATTCAACTCCGTCTTCGTAAGCGTTTATCATTTGGACGCGCCTCCGGTGTTCGGGGGGAGGGTATGGCAAGCAGCCCGGTCGCATTCGAGTGGGACCAGGGCGTCCACCTGGTCGGCTCCGTCCTGTGGTTCGACGCGGGGCGGCACGACGTGATGTCCTTCGTGTCCTCGGCGCGGGTCCGGGAGGCCTGGCGACACACGCACGCCCTGTGCACGGACCGGACAAGGGCGCTCCTGCGGGTCTCTCGGGCGGGGTTCCAGGCCCTGGTGGTCCCGTACGGGAGACGCATCAGTGTGGGACCGCTCGAACTGACCCTGGTGCCCGCGGGCTTCATGCCCGGGTCCGCGCAGGTCGTGGTCGAATGCGACCTCGGAACGGTCCTGTACGCGAACAACGTGTGCGTGGAGGGCCACCCCCTCGCGGAGCCCGCTCAGTTCGCGCACGCGGAGACCCTGGTCCTGAAGACCGCGTATGGGAGGCCGGACTTCGCCTTCCCGGCGCGGGCCGAGGCGCGGGCCCGGATCGTGGAGGCCGCGTCCAGGGCCATCGCGGACGGCGTGACTCCGGTGTTCCTGGCCTCGCCGGCCGGCAAGGCCCAGGAGGTCGTCCGGTGCCTGACGGACGCCGGATTGCCGGTCGTGGTGCACCCGTCCGTGGCGCGCGTGGACCGGGTGTACCGCTCCCTGGGCTTCGACCCGGGACCCGCGCGGGTCTTCAAGGGGAGCCCGCGGCGCGATTCGGCGATGGTCTTCCCCGAGCACCTGCGGTCCTCGCCGTCCATCCGGCGGCTGAAGCGGGCGAGGCTCTTCTGGGTCTCGGGACTGGCCCTGGCCCCGGACGCCCTGGCGCGCGTGCGCGTCGAGGAGGGGATCCCCCTGGCCGGCCACCTCGACTTCGCGGGACTGATGCACTTCGTGGAGGTCACCGGACCCCGCCGGGTGTTCACGGTCGGGACGTGGGCCGAGGAGTTCGCCGCGGCGCTTCGGGGCAAGGGGGTCGAGGCCGGGGCCCTGTACCGGGAGGCGCAACTTTCCTTGTTCTGACGAGGGCGCGGGCGTGGGCGATCCCCTTTCATCCCTCAAGGTCGTCACCGTGGTCGGGGCCCGCCCGCAGTTCATCAAGGCCGCGCCCCTGAGCCTGGCCCTGCGGGCGATCCCCGGCGTGGAGGAGCGCCTCCTGCACACGGGCCAGCACTACGACCCCGAGATGTCGGAGGTCTTCTTCGAGCAGATGGGGATCCCGCGACCCGATTACAGGCTGGACGTGGGGTCCGGGACGCACGGCCGCCAGACAGCGGCTGCGCTGGCCGGGATCGAGGAGGTCCTCCTCGCGGAGCGGCCGGACCGGGTCGTGGTCTTCGGGGACACGAACACCACGCTGGCCGGGGCGTTGGCCGCAGTGAAGCTGCATCTGCCGCTCGCCCACGTCGAGGCCGGGATGCGCTCGTTCAATCGCCGGATGCCCGAGGAGGTGAACCGGGTGGTCACGGACCACGTCGCGGACCTGCACTTCTGCGCGTCCGACACCGCGGTCCGCAACCTCGCGGCCGAGGGGGTGACCCGGGGCGTGCACCGGGTCGGGGACATCCTGGCGGACTGCGTGCGGGTGTTCGGGGAGGCCGCGGACGCGCGGGTGGACGTGGCCGGGCGGTTCGGGGTCGCGCGCGGGCGGTTCGCCCTGATGACGTGCCATCGGGCCGAGAACACGGACGACCGCGAGGCCCTTGCGCGGATCCTGGCCGCGGTGTCGAGGGTCGCGGAGCGCCTCCCGGTGGTCTTCCCGGCCCACCCCAGGGTGCGGGCCGCGATGGAGGGCCTGCCGGTCGGGGAGGCCGTGCGCGTGACGCCCCCGGTCGGCTACCTCGAGATGCTGGCCCTGGAGCGATCCGCGGTCGTGATCCTCACCGATTCCGGGGGCGTCCAGAAGGAGGCCCTGTACGCCCGCGTGCCGTGCGTCACCCTGCGCGAGGAGACCGAATGGGTCGAGACGGTCGAGGCCGGCTGGAACGTGCTCGCGGGAACGGACGAGGACCGGATCGTGCGGGCCGTCGAGGCATTCCTGGCCACGGACCCCTCGCGACTGCCCGACACCACGGGCCTCTACGGCGACGGTCATACGGCCGAGCGGATCGCGGCGGTCCTGGCTCAGCCGGAGAGACCGTGATCGCACAACGCCCGCGCGATGCGGGGGGCCGCGTGGCCGTCGCCGTACAGGAGGCGCTCGCGGGCCATGCGGCGGACCGCGGACGGGTCGGACAGGAGTTCCATCGCGGCCTCGACGATCCGGGCGCGGTCGGTCCCCACGAGGCGGACCGCGCCGGCGCGGACCCCCTCGGGCCGCTCGGTCACGTCGCGCGCGCACAGCACGGGCCGGCCCAGGGCCGGGGCCTCCTCCTGGACCCCGCCCGAGTCCGAGATCACGAAATGACAGCGGGCCATGAGCGCGACGAAGTCGGCGTAGGGCAGGGGAGGGACGAGGTGGAGCCGGCCGCCGCCACGGACCCCGGCGAGGACGCGGTCCACGGTCTCGCGGACGGACGGATTGGGGTGGACCGGCCACACGACCGCGAGGTCCGGGTCCCGGTCCAGGAGGTCGAGGAGCGCGAGGCACACGCCCTCGATGCCCCGGCCGAGGTTCTCGCGCCGGTGCAAGGTGACCAGGACGTACTTCGCGGGGAGAGGCGGCGCCCCCGCGAGCCCGACCGGGGTCCCGCCGCGGTCGAGGCGGCGCTTGACGCGGATCAGGGCGTCGGCGCCTGGGTTTCCGGTCACGAGGATCCGGCCGGCGGGGACCCCCTCGCGCAGGAGGTTCCGGCGCGCGCCGGCCGTGGGCGCGAAGTGCAGCGAGGCGAGGCGCCCGAGGACGCGGCGGTTCATCTCCTCGGGCCACGGGACGAGGGGGTCCGGGGTCCGCAGGCCCGCCTCCACGTGGGCCACCGGGATGCGGCGGTGGAACGCGGCGAGCGCCGCGGCCATGGCCGAGGTCGTGTCCCCCTGGACCCCCACGATGTCCGGCCTCTCCCGGTCGAGGACGGGGTCCAGGCCCCGAAGGACCCGGGCCGCCACCTCGGTGGGGGTCTGGTCCTCGCGCATCACGTCGAGGTCCACGTCCGGCACGATCCCGAACTCGTCGAGGAAGGGGTCCAGGATCTCCCGGTGCTGGGCCGTGGCGCAGACGCGGACCGCCCCGCACGCCCGGTGCCGGCGGCACGCGGCGATGACCGGGGCCATCTTGATCGCCTCGGGCCGCGTCCCGATCACGAACAGGAGGCGGGGCCCGGACCGCGGCGGGCTCATCGCTCGTCCCCCAGAAGGGCCGCGGCACCCGGTTCCTGCCGGATCCGGTCCCGGTTCGTGGTCATCCAGTCGAGGGTCCTGCGCACGCCCTCCTCGAACGACACGGCCCCCGGGGCGTACCCGAGCAGGCGCCGGGCCTTCGAGATGTCCGCGACCAGCCGGGACTTGGTGTCCCAGTCCCGGCGCGCGGCGTACCGGACCCCCGCGGTGGACCCGGTCAGCCGCAAGACCACGTCGGCCACGTGCGCGACCTCGACTTCCCGGCCCGTGGCGAGGTTGATGGCCTCCCCTGCGGCATCCAGCGCGGCCCCGGCCTTGAGGAGCCCCTCCACGATGTCGCCGACCCACGTGAAGTCGCGGGTCTCGCGCCCGGTGCCGGTGATGACCAGGGGCCGTCCGGACAGGGCCCGGTACAGGAAGTTCGGGATGACGTTGCGGTAAGGCCCCGGGACCTCGCCGGGACCGAACGAGTTGAACAGGCGGGCGCGGACCGCGGGCAGACCGTATTTCTTGTGAAAATAGTCGCAATAAAGTTCACCGAGGCCCTTGGTGATCTGGTACGGGGTGGACGGGTGGATCACCGCGTCCTCCTCGCGGACCGGGAGCGGCAGGCCGTCCTGGTGATACGAGCACCCGGAGGACGCGAGCACGAAGCGCCGGGCGCCTGCCGCGACCGAGGCCCGCAGGACTCGAAGTGTCCCCAGACCGTTGACCTCGAGGTCGCGTTCCGGGTGGTCCACCGAGTTCTGGTTCGCAAAGAGGGCCGCGAGGTGGAAGACCACGTCCGGTTGTTCACGGAAGGCCTCCGCGACGGCCGCGGGGTCCGTCACCGACCCGACGACCACTTGGAGGGATGGGACCTCGGGGAGGTTCCAGCGCGGCCCGCTCGACAGGTCGTCCAGGACCACCACGGCGCGGGGCTCAAGGTCCAGCAGCGCCCGGACCAGGTTCGAGCCGACCGCGCCCGCGCCCCCGGTCACGAGGACCGTGCGGCCTCGATAGAAGGCGGCGTGCTCCATCATGGCGTCCTCTCCCCACCGGCGGACGGTGCGAGGACCGCCTCGAGGACACGGCAAACTCCATCGAGGCCAGCCTCGCGCGAGAAGCCGTCGCGGCAGGCCGCGAGTCCCCGTTCGCCCATGGCCCGCGCCGAGGCCGGGTCCGACGCGAGGGTTGCGCACGCGGCGGCCAGGGCCCTCGCGTCGCCGGCCGGGACCCAGACACCGCATCGGGCCTGGAGCACAAGGTCGCGGGTGTCGCTCGTCCGGGGGACCGCAGCGACGACCGGGAGCCCCGCCGCCAGGAAGGTCAGGGTCTTGGAGGGGACCACGGGGGTCGTCATCTCGGGCCGCAGCGTGACGAGGCCCGCGTCGCACGCACGCAGCCATCGCGCAAACTCCCGCGGCGGGACCCAGTCGTGGAACACGACCAGGCGAAGCCCAGCGGCCCGGCGCTGCGCGGCCTCGCGCGCGACCCCGTCCCCGACCAGCAGGAACGCGAGGTCCGGGCGGTCGCCCAGGAGCCGCGCGGCCTCCACGACCGTGTCCAGGTCCTGGGCGAACCCCATGACCCCGCCGAACACGAAGACGAACCGGCCCTGCAGGCCGATGCGCGGCTTGAGGTCCGCGTCGGGGGGCGCGGCCTGGACCGCCTCCACGTCCACGAAGTTGGGGACGACGGCGATGGCGTCGGGCCGGTCCGCGAAGGCCGCGTGGCGGCGCAACCACGGGACATGCCCGGCGGAGTGGACCACGACCCGGTCCGCGGCGCGGTAACAGACATCCTCGACGAGGCGCCAGGACCGGGTCAAAACCGGGTCCCGCAAAAGGCCCAGGTCCACCGCGTTGTCCGGGAAGAGGTCCTGGACGTGGAGCACCAGGCGGCAGCGGAAGCGCCGCTTCAGGACCGCGGCCGCGAGACCGAAGGTCAGGGGCGGCGAATAGACCCACAGGACGTCCGGGCGGCGCACGACGAGCGCCCCCGCCCCGGCCACCACCGCGGGCAGGGCCAGCCACGCGAGCCCCTTTCTCCAGGCCGGAACGTCGTGCAGCGGCAACGACGGGACCCGGACCACGTGGACCCCGTCCCCGTTCGCCGGTCCCCGACCCGGTCCAATGGTCAGGACGGTCACCTCCCATCCCCGGTCCCGCAGCCCCCGCGCCACCTCGCCCATCAGGGTCGCCGCGGAACGGACCTCGGGCGGGTACGAATCGCACAGGATCGCGATGTGACGCGCCATCGTCCCACGCTCCCGCGCGCGATGGTAGCACGGGGGATTGACACGAACCCGCCGGAAATTCGACAATGCCTCCGACAGACACGGAGGACCACCATGCCGACCGTTGCGGACAAGACGACCGACACCACGACCTCTTCGGGGCCGGGGCACAAGGCCGGGGAAGCGATGCCGTCCTCGCGCGGCCGGATGCGCCAGTCTCTGCGCGGGGTCGGGTACGAGGAAGGGAGCCGCGCCCTGTCCCCGAGAGGGGAGGGGGAGCCGGGCGTCGAGACACCGAAGCCCGAGGCGACCGAGGACGAGCGCAAGGCCGCCCAGCGCCAGTCCTACGAGGCCCTCCTCGGGCAGATGCTCGGCGGCAAACTCTTTGAACTCGTCACGAAACACACCAGCCCCGACCGCATCATGACCTACGCCTCCAAGGCCGTGGACGCCCTGATCAAGGCGGCCGGCGACCAGGTCGGGAAGGTCGAGGGCCTCGACGCCGAGAGCCGGGACGCCGCGGGGGCCTTGATCGAGGTCCTCGGGCAGGTCCTCGACGAGCAGGCCGAGGCGTACCTCGGGTCCGAGGAGGGGCAGGACCTCGCGAAGAAGGTCTCGAACTACGTGGCGGGCCACCCCGGCCAGGTGGTCGCCGCGATCCTCCTGGCCGCGGCCGCGGCCGTGGCCGCGAACGTGACCCTCCCCGAGGTCGCGGCGAAGACGTCGCTGGCCCGGGGACTGGACGCCGAGGTCCAGGCGAAACTGGGCAAGGTCCGCGACATCGCGCTCGAGAGTATTTCCGCCCGCGTCCGGTACGAGTCCGGGCGCTTCAAGGCCGAGGCCGGGGTCGCCCACGAGGGCGGGCAGGGGACCACCGGGACCGTGGGGGCGTCCTACGGCGACGAGACGGCCGAGGTCTCCACGCGCGCCACGATCGACAAGGACGGCCTCCTGAGCGCGCAGGTCGGGGCGCGCGGGCGGACGGACCGCGCCTCCGGTTCCGCCGGGGTCGCGTGGAACCGGGACAAGGGGGCCTCGGCGGACGCGAAGATCGAATACGGGGACAAGCAGGACCGGATCGCGGGGGCCGCGTCGTACGAGTTCGACAAGGGGCTGCTGAACGTGCGTCTGTCGCGTGACGTCACGGACGGCTTCTTCTCGCGGAGCAACACCCTGACCATCGAAGGGGGCAAGGTCTCGTCCGAGCAGACCGACCGCTATGCGAAGGACGGCAAGTCGCTGGAAATGACGCGCAAGACCGGTCCGGCCGGCGACGAGACCACGTCGCTGACGACCCGCTACTCGGCCCGGGACCTGACCGTGGCCCTGAACGCGGCGTTCGGGTCGAGCGGGAGCACGGCCTCGGCCTCGATCGAGGGTCACCCGAAGGAAGGGATGGTGTACAAGGCCGATGCGACATACGGCTTGTCCGACTCGCGCCTGCTGAACTACGGTGCGTCCTTTGGATTCCAGGACCCGAAGAAGTTCGAGGGGTTCTTGCTGGAGTACCGCCGCAACAACGCCCCGCAGGTCCCGGAGGACCAGTTCCGGGCCACGGCGGAGTTCACGATCCAGCAGATGATGTTCCGGGTGCAGGACGAGACGGTCCTCCAGGGAGGCCGCCTGTCGTCCGGGACCGCGAGCGCGCACGCCGCCTACCCGCTCGGCAAGGACCTCGCCCTGATCGGTGGGGTCACGCACGGATACGGCCCGGACCGGACCGTGGGGACCATGCCGCAGGTGGGATTGCAGATCCGCGACATCCCGGTCCTGGTGGGGTACGACACGAACTCCAAGGCGTGGACCCTGCGCCTGACCATCCCGTTCGGGAGGAAGTAGGCGGGCCGGGGCGTCGCGGGCCGCCGAGAGGATTGCCATGTCATTGCGGTTCGGGTGGAGTGTCTGGGTCGTGGCCGTCCCGGTGGCGTGCGGGGCGTGGGCCGGGTGCGGCGGGTCCGCCACCCCGGGGGGGCCGGCGGACGGGGTTGTCACGGATCAGGCCGTACCGGAGGTCGCCGCGACGGATCGCGGGGGCCTCGACATCGTGTTTCCGGACCTCGGGACGGAGGGCACGAGAGATGGAGGCCCCGGTCCGGATTTCCCCGGGGAGGTCCTCGGCGACGCCGACGTGCCGACCGGCCCGGAGCCGTGCGAGACCGGCGAGGACTGCGGGTCGGGTTTCTGTGTCGAGACCGTGGGCGGCGAGAAGGTCTGCGCGCCCCTGTGCCTCGAGGACGAGTGCCCGGCCGGATGGGAGTGCAAGGCGGTGACGAACACGGGCGGCGACGTCGTGTTCATCTGCCTCCCCGTCGTGAACCGCCTGTGCCGCCCGTGCGAGTACCACGAGGACTGCCGGCAGCCCGGCCTGAAGACGGGCGACCTCTGCGTGGACCACGGCCCGGACGGGAAGTTCTGCGGGAGGGACTGCTCGAAGGACCCTTGTCCGGACGGGTACGCCTGCACCGAGTACGTTCCGCCCGAGGACCGCTCGTCGGTCTTCCAGCAGTGCGTCCCCGCGGAGGGGGAGTGCATCTGTACGCAAGACTTCATTGACAATGGCTTCAAGACAACTTGTTACATTCAGAATGAGTTCGGGACCTGCTTCGGGAAGCGCATGTGCGCGCCGGGGGGCCTGACCCCGTGTGACGCGAGGACCCCGGAGGCCGAGGACTGCAACGGTGCGGACGAGAACTGCGACGGCCAGACGGACGAGGGGATCGCGGCGAAGGAATGCGAGAAGACGTTCGAAGGGACCGTGTGCAAGGGACCCGAGGTCTGCGAGGGTGGCCAGTGGGTCTGCAAGGCCCAGGAACCCGGGCCGGAGACGTGCGACGCGGTGGACAACGACTGTGACGGGACCACGGACCCGGAGGGCGCCGAGGGGTGCGCGAACTACTACCGGGACGACGACGGCGATGCCTACGGGGTGACAGCGGACTTCCGGTGCCTGTGCGGGGCCGCGCCGCCGCACACGGCCCTCGTCGGCGGGGACTGCGACGACGCGCAGGCCGCGGTCCACCCGGGGGCCTCGGAGGCGTGCAACGGCGCGGACGACGACTGCGACGGCCTGACCGACGAGGAGGGCGCGAACGGGTGCCAGGACTTCTTCAAGGACGGGGATGGAGACGGATACGGGCTGGCGGGTGACCAGAAGTGTCTGTGCGCACCGGTCTCCCCGTACACGGCCTCGCAGGTCGGGGACTGCGACGACGGGGAGGCCTCGGTCCACCCGGGGGTGGCCGAGACCTGCAACGGCCGGGACGACGACTGCGACGGGGTCAAGGACCCTGAGGGGTCGCTCGGGTGCGCGGACCACTACTACGACCACGACGCGGACGGGGTCGGGGTCGCGGACAACCAGAAGTGCCTGTGCGGCCCGGAGGGCAAGTACACGGCGGCCAAGCCCGGGGACTGCGACGACCTGGACGCCTCCGTGTACCCGGGCGCGGTCGAGAAGTGCAACGGCCGGGACGACGACTGCGAGGGCGGCCCGGACGAGGACTTCCCGCAGAAGGGGCAGCCTTGCGACGGCCCGGACGGGGACGAGTGCCCGGAGGGAACGTTCGTGTGCAACGGGACGGGGACCGGGCTCGACTGCACGGACCTGACGGACACGCTCGCCGAGGTCTGCAACAACGCGGACGACGACTGCGACGGCGCGACCGACGAGGACCTGCACCAGGCGTGCTCCAGCCCGTGCGGGGCCGGGACCGAGACGTGCGTGGCGGGCCAGTGGAAGAACTGCTCGGCCCTGCAGCCGAAGTGGTGCACGAACTACCAGACATGCGGGCTCGAAAGCGTGTGTGTGACCTCGTGCCCCGCGGCGCCGCCCGAGTCCTGCAACAACAAGGACGACGACTGCAACGGGGCCACGGACGAGGACGTGACCCGCCCCTGTTCGACGATGTGCGGGTCGGGAATCGAAACGTGTCAGTCCGGACAGTGGGGGACCTGCACGGCCCAGCAGCCGAAGAACTGTTTGAACTACAACAACTGCCAGGTGGAGCCCATGTGCGTCACGTCGTGCCCGGCCGCGCCCTCGGAGTCGTGCAACAACCGGGACGACAACTGCAACGGCCAGACCGACGAGAACCTGACCCGGCCGTGCTCGACCATGTGCGGGTCGGGGATGGAGACGTGCAGTTTCGGCCAGTGGGTCAACTGCACGGCCCCGCAGCCGAAGAACTGCTACGACTACGCGACCTGCTCGTACAAGGACCTGTGCGTGACCTCGTGCCCGAGCGCCCCTGCGGAGTCGTGCAATCTGGTGGATGACGACTGCGACGGGAGCACGGACGAGGGTTTTGTCGAGGAAAGTTATTATGATTATAATACCTCTCAACAATATCTGGCCGACCTGCCGAACTCGTATTTCGGCCCCACGATTGGTTACTGCACCTTGGATGGCTGCCAGGGGACGTTCTCCGGTCGCCTTCTGCCGTATGGAGACACGGACTGGATCGCCGTGTTCAAGAATGAGAACAAGGCCAATCTGTGGTCGGATGACATTTACGGGAGCGTGACCTTCACCGGGGTTTCCGGTCGTTCCTACGTCATCTGCGTCTGTTGGTCGGAGAATAGCTACTGTGACCAGAGCGGCGGCATCCCGGCATGCGTCGCGTCGAGCAACGGTTCCACGGTGTTCCTCCAGGTCGAGAACTCGGATGAGCAGTGCTGGCCGGGTGACTGCGACGACAGCGGGTATCTCGACATCCAGGTGAAGCCGTCGGGAGGCAGCGACGCCAGTTGTGCGAAGTACACGGTGTCCTGGAGCGTCTGGGAGTGAGCGTCATGGTGGAACGCGTCGTCAAGACGGCGGAACCGGCGAAGGGCGACGAGGCGGCGCCGCCGCGGCCTCCGAAACCCAGGGTCCGGGCGAACCTCGGGGTGCGCCTCGTGGTGCGCGAACGGGTCCGCAAGGAACCCGACCGGCCGGTCCACATGGCCGACGTGAAGAT
>DYKK01000350.1 GCA_020722625.1 Anaeromyxobacter dehalogenans | reverse complement strand
GTCCCCCGGGACCTCGATGTCGTAAGCCCAAAGAGGCGTTGCAAAGGGGAATCCCCGCTGCGTTTTCCGCGAAAGGTTCTGATATCATGGTGGCGTCGGTCGGGGTGGCACGGGCGGCCGCCGGCGGGCCGGGGTCCCCGGTCCGCGGGAGGAAAGTCCGGGCTCCGCAGGGCAGGGTGCTGGGCAACTCCCAGTGGGGGCGACCCCAAGGAAAGTGCCACAGAAAACAGACCGCCCGCCGGCCCTCGGGCCGGCGAGCAAGGGTGAAAACGTGGGGCAAGAGCCCACGGGTCCCGCCGGCGACGTCGGGACCGGCAAACCCCACCCGGAGCAAGACCGAACAGGGGGCGGGTGGCCCGCCCGATGCCCCCGGGTATGGTCGCTTCAGGCCCGCGGCGACGCGGGTCGTAGAGGAATGGTCGCCACCGGGGCGCGGGCGACCTCGCCCCGGGACAGAACCCGGCTTACGGGCCACCCCGACCGACCCGAACGCCTCCGTCGTCTCGCGGATGCTCCAGCCCTCCCTCCTTCGGGACCAACACTCTGGGACCTCGTGGCCACGGGGTACAACGAGGAGCGTCGGTGCTCGCCGCTCCAGGGTGGGAAATAGAAACCTAGGGCCTCGGAAGCGATCCCCAGAGGTTGCGGGATTGGTTGGCGGATCCTGGGTCCGCCCGCGTCGTTGACTTGCGGCGGCATCGAGACTATAAGACCGTCCGGAGGTGCCGACCATGGCGCGAGTGACCATCGAGGATTGCCTGGACGCGGTCGAGAACCGCTTCGCCCTGTCCCTGCTCGCGGCCAAGCGGGCCCGGATGCTCCAGGAGGACGCCACGCCCCTGGTCGAGACGGGCAACCGCGAGACCGTGACCGCCCTGCGCGAGATCGCGGCGGGCCGGGTCGGGTTCAAGAAGGACATCCGCGAGCTGCTGAACCTCGGTCCGCGGCAGGACTGACGTGCGGCGACCGCCCGCCCCTCCCGCCTGGATTCGGCTGCTCTGCGCGTGCATGTGGCTCCTGGGCTGCGGGCCGGCGCTCCACCCCCTTCCGGCGGACCCGGTGACGGACCCGGACCTCCTGCTGACGCGATTCGCGCGCCGGACCCGGACCTTCGGCGTGCTCGAGGCCGAGGCCCGCATCGAGCACTACGGCCGGAAGGGCGTCGTCAAGGGACGCGTCACGCTCCTGGCCGACCCCACGGGCCGCCTGCGCGCCGACGCCTGGACCCCCACGGACCAGCACCTGGCCACCCTGACCGCGGACCGCGAGACCTTCTTCTACTTCGAGCGCGGGGCCCCGGAGTGCCTGACCGGGCTGTCCTGCCCCAGGAACCTGGCCCGCCTGCTCCCGGTGGGCCTCGGGGTCCGCGAGGCCGTGGGAGTGCTGGCCGGCGTTCCGCCGGTCTATCCGGCCTCGGGCCCGTGGGCGCTCGAGTTCGACCGGCGCGTCGGGGCGTATCTCCTGCGGTCCCCCGTGGCGGGAAACGCGGTCCAGCGCCTGTGGGTCCTCGAGGACGGGACCCCCGTCCGGGCGGAACTCGATGCCCCGAGCGGGCGCGTGTACCGGGTCGAGTTCTCGCGGTTCGAGGAACGGGGCGGCCGCCGCCTGCCGATGCAGATCCACGTCCTGGTCCCGGCGGAGCGCACAGACCTGACGATCCGCTATCGCTCGTTGGACCCGGACGCGCGCGCCGCGCCGGGGGATTTCGAGTTCTCGTGCCCGGAAGGGCTTCCCGCCCGCACGGTCCCCTGTCATGATTGACGCGGACCAGGCTTCGCCGGGCGGGACCGCAACAGGAGACAGGCCATGGACAAGCGGCGCCGGGGCCTCCTGATCGTGCTGGAGGGGATTGACGGGGCCGGGACCACCACCCAGGCGGCCCTCCTGGGCGAGCGCCTCGCCGGACGGACCGATGCGGTCGTGGTCACGGCCGAGCCGAGCGCGGGTCCGGTCGGGATGCTGATCCGCAACGTCCTGCGGGGCCGCGTGACCGGGGCGTCCGACCCCGCGGGCCGCGCGACGACCTTCGACCGGCGGGCCCTGGCCCTCCTCTTCGCGGCGGACCGACTGGACCACGTCGCGTGCGAGGTCGAGCCGGTCCTGGAGCGCGGGGGCGTGGTCATCAGCGACCGCTACCTCCTGTCGTCGCTCGCGTACCAGGGGCTCGACGCCCCGCGCGAGTGGGTCGCGGAGATCAACCGCTTCGCGCCGGTCCCGGATTTGACCGTGTTCCTGGAGGTCCCGGCGGAGGTCGCCTGGTCGAGGATTGGACGCGCGCGGGCCGGCCGGGACCTCTTCGAGACGGTCGAGATGCTCGAGCGGGTCGCGTCGGCGTATCGGGAGGTCCTGACCCGGGAAGGGCTCGGACGGGTCGTCGTGATGGACGGGACCCGGCCGCGCCAGGAGGTCGCGGACCGGGTCTTCAGCGCGGTGGAGCCCCTGCTGACGCGCGTTCCATGACCCGGGGGGCGATGGACACGACCCCCACGACCTCGGGGACCCGGTGCGACGGGAGGCGAGGCCGGCTGCCCCCGGCGTGACACGCACGGACCACGGACCCCACGTATGAAATGAACTCGACGCGGTCCTCGTAGGTCCGGAGCGCGACCCCTGCGGCCAGGCCGTCCCGTCCGGCAGGCCCGCACCCCTTGTCGCACGGGAACAGGACGATGTCGCCGGGCAGGGCCGACGGAACCCCCACGACCCGGCCCCGCGACTCCGCAAGCCTCTTGAAGTCGAGCGCGGAGACCGACTCCGGGGCGCTCCCGCCGGGAAGGAGGTCGTTGACGCGCAGGATGTGCCCCAGGAAGGAGCGGTCATCGAAGGACCCCCTCACCCCCAGCAGGCGCCGGGCGGACCGCACCACCTCCGCGCGGCGCAGGTCCACGTCCCCCGCATCGTCGGGGAACTCCAGGGGGCTCGTCGTCGCGGCCGGACGGCGCGGTGCGGGCGAAGGGGGCCGGGCGGGTCGCGGGCGGGCCGTGGACCGGGTCGCCGCGCCGGACCCGGACGCCGGGACGCGAAACGACGACAGGGCCGCGAGCGGGCGGTCCGGGTGGGCCAGGACCGGGTGAAGGTACGGGGCCTCGACCCGGGCCCCGGACGACGACGTGGCGCACGCCACGAGCACGGGCAGAAGCCCCACGGCCGGCACGGCCCATCGCGGGGTTCTCCGATGCAGCAGCC
>DYKK01000349.1 GCA_020722625.1 Anaeromyxobacter dehalogenans | reverse complement strand
TCTTGTAGCCTTTTCGAGGGTTGTCAACCGCCGCCGGGCCTGGGACAATGCCGGCGTGGACTTGCAGGCGCCACGCGATCTCAACGAGGGCCGACGCGAGGAGATCCTCCTGTGGACCCTGCTGGCCGCCGCCGGGGTCCTGCGCGTCGTCTATCTCTTGCAATACCGCGCGGAGGTCCCGTTCCTGGAGGTCCCGATCTCGGACTCGGCCTACTACCAGGCGTGGGCCGAGCGCGTGGCGTCCGGGGAGGGGTACGGTCCCCGGCCCTTCTACATGGCACCGCTGTACCCGACCCTGCTCGGGCTGCTCTATCGGGTGACGGGACCGCGGCCCGAGGTCGTGGCGATGGTCCAGTGCGTGCTGGGCCTGTGGAACCTGTGGCTCGTGGCCCGCCTGGGCCGGCGGGTCGCGGGGCCGTGGGCGGGCCTGCTGGGGGCGGTCCTGGTGGCCCTGTATGCCCCGGTCCTCTTTCTCGAGACCAAGATCCTGACCGAGACGCCGGCGATCACCCTGCTGCTCCTCGCGGTCCTCGCCGCGTCGCGGGCGGCCGATGCGGGTTCGCGTCCAAAGGGGTGGCGCTTCCTCGCTTCGGGAATCCTGGGCGGCCTCGCCGGCCTGGCCCGGCCCAACCTTTTGGCCCTGCCGGTCCTCGCGGGCCTGTGGGCCGTGCTCCGCGCGATCCGGCGCCGCCCGGTCGCGCCCGCGCGCCACCTGGCCCTGGCCGCGGCGGGCGTCGCCCTGACCATCGCGCCCGTCGCCGTGCGAAACGCCGTGGTCGGACACGACCTGGTCCCCATCTCGTCCAACGGGGGCATCGTCTTCGCCCAGGGGAACCACCCCGGAGCGAACGGCGTCAGCACGATCCTCCCGGGATTTCCGCCGCGCATCGAGGAGCAGCAGGAACAGGAAATGCGCATCGCCTCGCAGGCCCTCGGCCGCGAGGTCCGTTCCTCCGAGTCCTCGGCCTTCTGGTTCCACAAGGGGCTCGCGTTCGCGTGGGAGGACCCCGCGGGCCTCGCGGGACTGTGGCTGCGCAAGGCCGCATGGTCCCTGCACGCGCGGGAGGCGCGCGACGTGTACAACCTCGCCCTGGAGGCCGAGGTCATCCCCCTGCTGGGCTTCCTGTGCGTCCCGTTTCCGGTCCTGCTCGGACTGGCGATATTCGGCGCCGCGCGTCGGCCCCGACCCTGGCCCCCGGGCGCGACCCTGTCCTGGCTCGGCGTGGCCGCGGTCGGCGCGACGCTGCTCGTCTTCTCGGTGTCCTTCCGCTACCGGGTCCCCGCGGTCCCGCTCCTGGCCCCGTTCGCGGGCCTCGGGCTCCTGCGCCTCGTGGGATCGCTTCGCGCTCGTCGGGTCCCGGAGGCCGGGATCGGGATCGCCTGCGTCGTGCTCCCGTCGCTCGTGTCGCTGATCCCGTATCCCATCCCGCCGGTCACGGCCGAGGCCCCGGCCAATGTCGGGGCCGCCTTCCTGAAGCGGGGGCAGGTCGCCTCCGCCCTGGCGTGGACGCGGCGAGCCCTCGCGATGGACCCGGGCCTCGCCTCGGCGCACTACAACCTCGGCCTCGCCCTCCAGCGCCTGGGCGACCGCGACGGTGCGATCCAGGCCTTCGATGCCTCCCTCGCGTCCCGCCCGGACGACCCCGCGGTCCTCAACGACCTCGCGGTCGCGCTCGACGAGGCGGGCCGGAAGGACGAGGCCGTGTCCCGCTACCGGCAGGCTTTGCGCCTGCGCCCCGAGGGCCGCATCGCTTACAACCTCGCCCTGGCCCTCTACGACCTCGGTCGCTTCGCGGACGCCCTCGACGCCCTGCGCCAGGCCGAGTCCCTGGGCCAGCGCCCCGACCCGGCGTTCGTCCGGGCCCTCAGGGACCGTCTCGAGACATTCCAGGACTCCATTCCATCATCCAGGTCGTCCAGGAACTGAAGCGCGGCCGCACGTACCCGGACGGGGTCCGGGTGCTCCGCGCGGCGTCGTTCTTGAGCGAGCTCGACCTCGCTTCGCGAAACGGGTGACGCAATACTCAGGGCGCGCGGTACGACCCCGCCTGGGACGGGCCGGTTCTGGTACATTCAGGCCGATGGGTGGCCCCTCGACACCTCGGGTGCTGTTTGCGTGCCCGGCGTGTGGCAACGCGCTGAGCGCGCCCGGGGAGTGGCGCGGCCGGCTTGTCCGATGCCCCCGGTGCGACGCGGGCATGACCGTCCCGCCCAGGACCGCCGGCGCGCCGGACGACCCGGCCGGCGGGACCTCACCCACCGGCGACGAGGCCGGCGGCGCCACGCCTCGCGCGAGCGCACCGGGCCACGAGACGCGGGACCTGGAGTTCGAGGTCTGGACCCCGGCCCAGGAAGAGGCCCGGAGGCAGCAGCGGCGCCGCGCCCTCCGGCGGCGGCGGTGGATGATCGCGACGGCGATCGCCGCGCTGGGGATGGTCGCGGGCGCCTGGGGGTGGCGGGAGGTCTATCGCCGGGACTTCTCGGCCGCGGGCCGGATGAAGGCCCGCGGCTTCGGCGAGCGCATCGAGCAGGTCGGGGGCGGACACGCGGGAGCGGCGCGCGTCTCCACCCTGTTCCGCGAGGTCCTCGAGGCCGAGCGGCGGTTCGCCGCGAGCGACCGCGGGCCCGAGGCGATGTTCGAGATGAACCTCGTCTATCGCAAGGCGATCCAGTCCCCCGACCCGCTCGCCCCGGGCCAGAAGGCCTACCTGTTCAACAACGCGGCCTGGTTCTTGACCACGTCGCCCCACCCGCTCGTGCGCGACCCCCCCGAGGCGCTTTCCCTGGCCCGCGTCGCGGTGGACCTGACCTCGGGGAAGGAACCGGCGTACCTCGACACCCTGGCCGAGGCCCTGTTCGCGAACGGGCGGGCTCGGGAGGCCCTGGAGGTCGAGATGCGGGCCCACGACCTGGCCCCGGACGCCCCCTACCTGGGACCGCAGATCGAGAAGTTCCGGCGGGCGGTGGAGGCGGAGGGGCCGCGCCGCTGAACGCGTGAGGCCCCGGAGCCCCTGCCGTCATGCCCCGTCCCCCACGTCCAACGTGGCGCTGACACTGAACCTGTCCACGGCACCAGTTCCCAGTCGCCCCTTCACCGGCAGGGGCGTGTCATTTCGACGATCGGGCTCGGACTGGCGCGAGCAGTGCTCGCGTCTCCAGGGGAACCACGAAGAGACATTGTCGCGGTCCGCGACGAAGAAAC
>DYKK01000348.1 GCA_020722625.1 Anaeromyxobacter dehalogenans | reverse complement strand
CAGTGGACAGGTTCAGGGACAGTGTCAGTGACAGTGGCAGGGCCACGTTGGACGCAATGAACGGTGCATGACGACGACGCCACGTTGGCCGCGACACCGGACCCCGGATCCCGGACCCCGGAGGACAGGTTCAGGGACAGCGGCCGCTGAAGAACCACGGGAACCCTCTCCTGGGGGCGCGAACGCCCGGTCGTGGCCCCGGCGGATTCCCGCCCGCGCGGGCCCGGGCTACTGCAAGTCCCCGCCGATGGTCAGGACCCCGTGCTCGGACGACGAGGCGAGGTCGCCCAGCTGGATGGACGAGCCCTGCGGGAGTCCGGGGATCAGGCCGCCCACGTCCACCGGCGGGATCGGGAATCGGAACTCCTGGCCCGCGACCTGGTCCAGCAGCGCGGGCAGCAGGCCCTCGACCATGCCCATCAGGTCCCCCATGTTCCCACCGATATCGAACATTTCATATTCAAGGTATTCCACCTTGTCCAGTCGGACCCCGATCTCGTTGCCGGACGCGACGACCTGTGCGGAAATGTCCGCCTGGAGCCAGATTCCGATGTGCTGGTCCGCGTTCAGCAACTGGAACTTCAGGTCCAGGTAGGCGTCCCCGACCTGCAGGTGCGTCATCCCCTGCTCGTTGCAGTCGTCCAGGATCGGGGGGAGGAGGAGGTCCGGGGTGACCTCGAGATTCGAGATGGGGAGCCCCCCCATGTCCCCGAGCAGCCCGGACAGGTCCAGGGGGCCGCTCAGCAGGCCGGTCCACCACACCATGAACAGGCCCTCGTTCGCGAAGTCGTAGCGCACGCCGGCCTGCAACGAAGGCTCCGGCGGGAACTCGAACAGCGGCGGGTCCGGGTCCAGGCGCAGGCACCCGTCGCGCAGAATCGTCCCCAGCGGGTCGCGGTCCACGCCCTTCTTCGTGCGCACCCCGAGGTCGAGCCCGAGTCTCGCCCCGTCCGCGCGGAACCGCACGGACGACAGGTCCACCTTGAGGTCCAGCGGGATGGGCTGCCCCCCGAGCAACGGCGGGATCTCGATGGTCTGCTCGATGGCGAGGAGCCCGAGGACCTGCTCGATGGCATCCCCGATGAGGCCGGTCACCAGGGGCTCCAGCAGGTCTATCAAGGGCTGGGTCAGGAAGTTGGCGAGCGGGTCGAGGACGTAGTTCGCGATCAGGTCGTTGAGGCCGCCCACGAGCGACGACAGGTCATAGGTCCCGAGCGCCACCTGGAACCCGAAGATGTCCACGGTTCCGAGGTCAATCACGAGCCCGGTCAGCGGGTCCATCTGGATGTCCGACAGCGTGACGTTGAAGGCCCGGCCCTGGACCGACAGGGGCTGGCCTGGCAGTTTCTCGATGTCCAGGGACATCTCGACCTGAAGCGTCCCGACGGTCAGGCGCGACGCGGTGGCCGTGGAGGGCGCGAGCATCGGGACCTCGTAGTCCTTCCCGTCCAGCGGGTTGTGGACCTTCAGATAGGCATGCAGGGTGAACTTTAGTTTCAACCCGAACGAGACCGGTGAAAACGACACGCTCGTGTCGAGCCCCCCATCGCGCGCCTTCAGCGTCAGGTGGGGCGACCCCAGGGTCACGTCCGTCACCTCCACATCAATCCCGAGGTCCCCGAGCAGCGCGGGGGTCACGCCCGGGATGGGCAGGGTGGCGTTCACCACGCCCGGCAGGTCGAAGTGGAACGGTCCCATCCCGCCCAGAAGCCCCGGGATGTCCACGTTGCCCAGCAGGACCTCGACGATGGTCGCAAGGTCGTTGAGATGCGCCGGGTCGTGGTCTCCGTCGTCCAGGGCCTCCTGACCCGCGAAGACCATCGCGCCCTCGGCAATCAAGAGGTCGGCCATCGCGGCCTCGTCCGCGACGGGCAGATATTTCGTAGAATAATAATATCCACGCGTGACCTTGGCCGCGTGGCCGAAGGGGTCGGACGCCAGGACCACGATCCCGTTCAGGCCGTGGCGGCTCATCATCGTGGTCTCGAAGTGCCCGTCCTCCCCGATGTCAACCGCGGCGCCGTTCACGGACAAGGATTTCACGCCCGCGGTGTCCGTCACCGTGCCGCGGACCACGACCTTGGGGTCGTCCGTGAAGGTCTGGCCGCGGTCCGGGAACAGGATCGTGATGACCGGCGGGGATTCGTCGCACAGAAGCGTCCGGGAGGCCGTCACGCCGTCCCACGGGGGGGCGAGGGTGACCGAGAACTCGTGCAGCCCCTCCTCGCCGAAACGGAACCGGTCCGGGGCCAGGGGCTCGACCGCCGGGGGTTCCGGGGCCTGGAACGTGGCCCCGATTCCCGTGACCTCGTTGTCGAAGGCATCGTGAACCGTGTAACCGAGCGTGATCTCGTCCCCGATCGCATAGGCCTTCCAGTCGGGGGTCACGACCAGGTCCACGCGCGCGGGGTCCCCGGGGGTCACGACCAGGATGTCCGGGACCTTCTCCACGCCGTCCTGGCCCTCGACGGAACACGTCACGGTGTACTGCCCGACCCCCGGCGCCCAGACGCGGTTTTCCGAGACGTGAAGACCCTCGACGGGGTCCACGCGGGTCACGACGCCGGCCACCTCGTTGCCGTGCGCGTCGGTCACCCGGCACGTCACTTCCGCCTCGGCGCCGGCCTGGACCGTGTCCGGGTCCACGCGGGCCTCGACGCGGATCGCGGCCCCGGGTGTGACGGCGAGCGTCGCCGGCGTCGCGTCCGTGATGTCCAGGTCCGGGACCCGGCACGCGACCTGGTACTGCCCGGCCCGGGTCGGCGCGAGCGTGTGGTCCTGCACCGAGACGCCGTCCTCGGGCGAGACGGCGACCGCGGTCACGGTGACGATGTCCTGGTCCTGCACCGTGTCGCGCACCGCGCACGTCACCTCGACCGTGCCGCCCGCCGCGACCTCCCCCGCCGACAGGATCGTGTCCACCTCGACCGACGGGACGGAGGACCCGCTCGTCCCGCCTCCGCCGCACCCCAACATCCCCACCGCCATCACGACAACGCCCAGACCTGGTCGCACGGTCGTCCTCCAAAAACTCAGACGACGCAATCATACTGGATTCTTCGACGGCCCGTCACCGTTCACCCGCCTCGCCGATCCATGGCGACTCTGCGAGCGAGGCGGGTTTCCGATCCAGACACCGACACTGTTCCCCGCGTCCAACGTGGGTCTGACACTGTCACTGACACTGTCGCCTGTCACTGAACCTGGGCCTGTCCCCTGAA
>DYKK01000014.1:11077-20981 GCA_020722625.1 Anaeromyxobacter dehalogenans | reverse complement strand
CAGGTAGGTATCCTGCGTCCCGGTGTAGCCGCCCACGTCCTGCTGGAACGTGACCGTCACCAGGCCGGAGCTGCAAGCCCCCGAGGGAGTGCAATGCCCCTGGCCCGGGCAGTTCTCGGGCCCCAGGCAAGTCCCGGCGAAGCAGGCGTCCGGCGACGTGCAGCTCTTGAAGTCGTCGCACGGGGTGCCGTCGGCCGCGGCCGTGTGGCTGCACAGGCCCGTGTCCTCGCAGACATCCACGGTGCAGGCGTCGGCGTCGTCGCAGTCCGCCTCGGTCTCGCACGGGATGCAACCCACGATCGGCGTGAACACGCACAGCTTGCTCACGCACTCGTCGCTCGTGCAGGCGTTCCCGTCGTCGCAATCGGCCGTGTCCTTGCAGGTCGCGCCGTACGGGAACCCGAGCCAGCCGATCCGCTCGCCGTCGGGTCCCGCGGTGAGGACCGGCGAGCCCGGCCTCGGGTTGTAGTCGCTCGACGCGACGTCGGTGAACTGCGGGTCCGTCGAGAGGTTGCCGTCCCCGCAACCCAGGTCCTCCGCGCTGCCCACGTCGGTGTAGTCCACGTCGCCGGTGCACGTCGGGATGCTGGCCGGCCAGATGATGCTCCGCTGGGCGCTCTCCACGGTGAGGATCGGGGACGGCACGGCGAGCGTGACGTGGTCCACGGCCGCGACCCCCCGGATGCCCGAGCCCGTGTCGAACGCGAGCACGTTGAACGCGCTCACGTGGCCGCCGGTCATGCTGATCGCCTTGTCGCGGATGTGGGAGATGATCGTGTGCTCGACGGTGAAACTCGACCCGCTGTGGTCAATCCCGTCGTCGCCGCCGTCCTGGAGGATGCAACTTCGGATCGTCTGTTTGGAGGCGGCGCCGTCCACGTGCATGAGGTCCCCGTCGAGGTTCTCGGACTCGGGGGCACGGCCGATGGACATCCACCAGGAGTCCTTGAGCAGGAGCGTGTGCCCGTTGCCGAAGAACTCGCCGCCGATGCCGGCGCGCGAGACGAGGGTCTTGCGGACGATGTACGTGCCGGTCCCCTGGCCGGCGAAGACCTTTCCGTTGTTGTCCGCGAACACGCAGTACTCGGTGGTGAGCGAGTGCGTGTTGTACAGGCCGAGGACGGCCGGCCTCGGGTGGGCCACGACGTTGCCGTTCCCGGCGCCCGTCAGGAACACGTACCTCATCGTCGAGGACCCCGAGCCGTAGAACTGGAACCCGCGCCAGGCGTCCCCATTCGATGGCGAGCCGCTCTGGGTCAGCGTCATCGCCGCGGGCCCGCGCTCGGAGAAGAAGAACACGGGGCTGGCCCGGCTGCCCATGGCCTGGAGGCTGCCGTTGACCGTGACCACGGTGCCGTTGTTGAGCGAGCCGGTCGTGTCCACCTGGACGATCGTCCCGGGCTTGATGGTCAGCGTGCTGCCGGCCGGCACGGTGCAGTTGCCGGTCACCCGGATGTTCTCGTCCGGGCCCCAGACCAGGTTCGCCCCGGTGAGGGTGCCCGACACGTTCCGAAACGTCGGGTTCGCGAGGACCGTCACGGTCCTGGACGCGGAGAGGCCCCCCCAGGTCACCGTGACCTCGATGTCGCCCGGGGCGAACGCCGCGCCCTCGTCCAGGGTGAACGACACGCTCCCCCATCCGTTCAGGATCCGGATCGAGTCGTCGGGGAGCGCGATGTGGGGGTCGAACACCGTGTTGGTGGTGGCGACCGGGGTCCGGTCCGGCAGCCTCACGACCGACACCTTGCCGACCTCCTCCCACAGCGGCCAGTAGGGGCGGCCGATCGGGTCGGAGATCCTCACCTCGATGGTCAGCGTCTTGTCGTTGATCATCCGCCGGGGCGCCCGCACCTCCATCCCGAGATGCCAGGGGCCGGGCGGGTTGTAGAACACCGTCCGCTCGATCCGGGCCTTCTCGGCCCCGGACCGGTCCCAGGCCTGGATCAGGAGGGTGTTGTTCCCGCGGGCCAGGGCCAGGTCGTACGACCACGTGGCCTCGAACACGCTGAACGTGGCCTGCCGGCCGTTGACCGTGACGTTGTGGGTGCCGGCCTGCTGGAGGCGTCCGGCCAGGTGGAGCACGGGGTTCGGGTCCTCGTACACCGCCGGGACGGGGGGGTCGAGCGTCAGGTTGTCCACCGTCTCGTTGAGGACGTAGGCGACCCGGTTGGCGATCCAGTTCTTGAACTGCTGCCTGGTCACGGGCCACTCGTCGCTGCCGCCCGTGGTACCGAAGACCGCGTCGGGCATGGCGTCTATCACCGCGTTCATGGTCTCCGGCGAGAACTCCTCGGCGGCGATGTCCTCGATGTACTTGACGAAGATCGGAGCGAAGGCGTTGCTGCGGAGGAAGCGCTGCGGCGCCGGGACGTTCGTCCGCCAGATCGTGTAGTTGACGTCCAACAGAACCGAGTCCATGTCCCACGGGATCAGGGTGGCGCGGTTGCTGCTGCGGTCCTCGGGCAACTCGGCCGTGCCGTAATCGGGGTGCGGTGGGTTGTGCGGATCGTCCGGCGGAAAGAAGTAAACGAAATAGTCGTCGCCCGTGTCCAGGTAGATCCCGCCCTCGCGGTTGCCCATCAGCATCATCAGGGCGAAGTAGCGAGCCCAGTTGTCCACGTCGAGGTGGGCCTTCACGTGCTCGGCGTACTGGTCGTCGGGCGTGTTGCTCAGGGCGTCCGCCAGCCCGATCAGGTCGCCCCAGACGTCCTCGGCCTCGTGGTTGTACTTCACGTAGCCGTTCTTCTCGTTGACGTCGGCGTGGTAGGCGGCGGGGTCCGTGCCTTCCCACCGGAAGTTCGCGTCGTTCTTGCCCCGGTACAGGTTCCCCTCGGAGCCGAGCCCCCGGTCGGGGACCGCGCCGTCCTGCGAGTCGAGGAAGTCGTTGTCCACGCGCTCCACCGCCACGTGGGCGCCGTAGTACATGTTCTGGCCCGTGCAGCATGTGTCGTAGTTGATCCCCGTGTAGCGGAGCCTGACCCAGGCGGTCCTGGGGGCCGGCATCCCCACCCGGTTGAAGAGGTCGTAGCCCAGCCACTGCCTCATGGGCCTGTTGGCGTTCAGTTGCAGGGTCTTGACCGGGAAGCCGAGAACAGATTCGAGCTTGCGGTTCGTCGGGAATTCGACCCGGTAGGAACTCGGGATCAGGTGGATGCTGCTCTGGCCGCGGTAGCGCTCGGTGACGTTGTACCAGATGTTCCCCGCGTCATCAATGAACGTCGCGTCAAACGGGGTCTTGCGCGCCATCTCCCCGACCAGGGCCTCCTGCCTGTGCTTGTTGGAGAGCGTGACGAGGATGTGGTAAACGGGCAGGTCCGTCGGCAGTTCCTCGTTCGAGAACTTGCACAGGTAGGTCTGGGACGGCTGCCCGTACGCGTCCGGCGTGGAATGTCCCGGGGGCGCCACCGCCGTCGAGGACCCGTCCTCCGCCTCCACGTAGAAGTCGAGCTGTTGCTCGTCGGCCAGCCCGGGCACGGTCGCCCCGTATCGGCCGTCCGCGGCGGCACCGTCGCCGTGCAGCCCGTCGTCCAGCATCGGGGTCGCCGAGTAGGCGACCTTCGGGTCCTGGTCCTCGCGGAAATACAAGGTGACCGACTTCGGCGCGCCGTTGTCGTCAATGACCGTGGTGGTGATCGTGACCCCCTGGCCCGCCTTCGGGATCGGCGGGAAGTGCTGCGTGCCGAAGACGATCGGCGCGGGATTCGCCTGGAACACGCTGTTCGCCGCGCCCGGCGTCCCGTTGACGCCGAGCGACGGCTTCCACGCGCCGGCCGCGTCGTTGGGCAGGCCGGGGTTGACCAGCTCGAGGGAAGGGCCCTTGCCGTCCGCCCCGTCGGTCCAGTCCCCGGCGTCATCGAAGGTGAGCTCGTCAATGACGTGCCCGTAGGGGTCGGTGATCCGGACCTTCTCGCCTCCGTTCGACAGGTCCCCGCTGGTCCAGGTGAGGACCTGCGCGTCCCCCGGGATCGCGACCTTGGTCTGGAGGAACGTGCCGTTCCTGGCCAGGACCAGGTAGCCACCCGCGGCGATCTGGGACCCGGGAGGGAAGAGGTAGGCGAACCCCTCGGTGACGGCGTACCCGGAGAGGTCCACGGCCGAGGCCTCGGCGTTGTAGAGCTCGACGAACTGGAGGTCTTCCGGCTTCTCGCCGGCCCCGACCGCCGTGGCCGCGGGGTGGTAGTGGACCTCGTTGATCACGACCCTGGGCAGGCTGGAAAAGTACATCCAGGAATCGCCCGCGAACGGCGTCCCGGCGAGGTCCTGGACCCCGCCGGGGTTCAGGACGACCGTGACCTCGCCGGGCCCGGGGTCCACCACCGAGAAGACATACGGACCCGCACCGGTGCCCGATACCGCCGTGGCGGGAACGTCGTTGACCTCGAGCAGGTCGGCCGTGACGCCCGTGACCGGCTTCGAGAACGTCACCGAGACCTCGGAAAGGCCGACGATCACCGAGCCGCGTTCCGGGACCTCGGAGGCGACCATCGGGGCGTCGTTGAAGGTGCTGTTGATGGCGCCGGGAGTCCCGTTCGTCTCCTGCGACGCCTTCCAGGACTGCCCCTGCGCGTTGTCCACGCCGGGGTGGATCAACTCGAGCGAGGGACCGAAACCGTCGGGGCCGCCGGGTCCGCTCGGCCACGGAGGGGAGTCGTCGTAAACGACCCGGTCCACGACCGTGCCGCTCGCATTCAGGAGGACCACCGGCTCGCCGCCGTTGCTCAGACTGTCGTTGGCGCCCCACGAGTACGCCGTGTGAAAGCCCGTTGCGGCCTCGAGGGCGGCCGGGTCCCTGGCGCAGACGACGAATGCGCCCGGCTGCATCACGGTACCCTGCGGGAACGTGCAGCCCGGGCTCGCGAACTCCGCGAGCCTCCAGCCGGAGAGGTCCACGGCCTTCGAGTCCGCGTTGTAGAGCTCGACGAACTCCTCCGAGTCCGTGCTGGACAGCGGGTTGTAGTGCACCTCGTTGATGACGATTGCGGGCAGGGACAGGAAATAGACCCAGCCGTCCCCGGCGAACGGGTTGGACTCGAGGTCCTGGATGGCGCCGGCGGCGAGCGTCACGGTGAGCGGGTTCGATTTCGGCGCCGCGAATCCGCTGAACACGTACGGCCCCGGGCCCGTGCCCCCGAGGCAGGCCTCGCAGTTCACCGTCGTGGCCGGGGACCCGTCCACGACCAGGTCCTCCGCGGCCACGCCCGTGACCGGCTCCGCGAAGGTGATCGAGACCTCCGTGAGCGTCCCGGCCACCGCGGACCCGCGCGCAGGCGTCTCGGCCATCACGAGGGGGCCCTCGGTGAAACGGCTGTTCTTCGCTCCAGGAGTGCCGTTGACGCCCATCGAAGCCCGCCAGACCAGGGGCTGGGAGTTGTCGTAGAGGGGATGGGTCAGCTCGAGCGAGGGGCCGCCGCCGTCGGCCTCGGTCGGCCAGAGCCCCGCGTCGTCGTACAGGACCTGGTCCACGACGTTCCCCGCCGCGTCCACGATCTCGATGGTTTCGCCGCCGTTCGCGAGGTCTCCGCTGGTCCACTGGACGACCGGAACCCCCTCGGGGATCGCAGGACCGCGCAGCGACAGGAGCGTCGGGTTCCTGGCCACGACCAGGTACTCCTTCGCCCCGAGGCTGGTGCCTGTCGGGAAGGTGTACACGACGCCCTGCGAGAACCGGGCGCCCGACAGGTCCACCGCACCGGTCCCGGTGTTGAAAAGCTCGATGAACTGGAGGTCCTCCGCGTCCTCGCCCGGCTGCACGGTCGCGTTCGACGGGTGATAGTGGATCTCGTTGATGACCACCTCGGCCCTGGCGCTCCCCGCGACCAGCAGGATGCCGAACCAGAACCAGGCCACCGCGTGGATCCGGATTGTCGAACGGCCCATCTTCAAGCCTCCGTTACATTCCAGGGGGCGTTTGAGGGACCGGCACCCCGTTCTCATCGAGAAGGACGAGAGTCTCGGGATGGTCGAGCACCCCCGAGAAGTTCCCCAGCACGAACAGCCCCTGGCCCCCGGTCGGCGGCAAGGCCCGCGCACGGAAGGCGACCAGGTTCCGGCAGAGGTAGGCCACGCCCCCGGCCGGGAGTACCGTGCCCGGCTTGAAGACAAACGAGATCTCACCCTGGACCTGCCAGCCCGAGATGTCCACGGCGAAGGCGTTCGGGTTCAAGAGGGAGACCCACGACTCGTCGGGATTCTCAGGAGAGGGGTCCGCTTCGCCGAAGAGGACGACGGGGTTGTCCTGGGCGGGGGGGATCGTACCGTCCGCCGTCTTCGTCTCGTACAGGAAGACGCGCCGTCGCACCATGTAGTCCGTCTTGATGACCTCGGCGGCCTGCTCCATGGTCTGGTCCAGGCCCCACTTGGGCCAGGCCGCATCGTCGGCGGCGCCGTCGGCCCCGATCAGGGCCACGATCTCGTCAATGCGCTTCTCGAACTTGAGGTCCTCCACGGGCGTGCCGGGCGGTTGCTGGAGCCGGTCCATCAGCGACCGCACCCGGCGGACGTACATCTCCCTGAACTCCGGCAGCGCGTAGAGGGCGGCCGTCAACTTGTTGCCGCCCCCGCAGAAGAGCGGGTTCTCCGCGTAAACAGTCTCGTCGAAGTAGTTGTGCGTCTTGGTCCAGTTGTGACCGAAGGTCAGGTCCACGTCCCACGGCAGGTACCACCACTCGCCGGACCCGTTGGTGTCGCGATAGGCGTAGAAGTTCTTGTGGCAGCAATCCGCGTCGGACGTGATCGTGAGCGCGGCATAGAAGTTCGCCATGGCCGGGAGGTTCACGTGGTCGTACAGGAAGTTGCGAAGGGCCTCCCCGGTCTGGTCGAGGCTCGCGATGAAGGCCGCGAGGTCGGAATAGTCCTCGTATTTTCGGGTCTTCTTCTCGCCATTGGCCGCGTCGTACAGCCCGTCGTACTGCTTGTACAGGGCGCCTTCCGGGTCGAGCCCCAGCCGCTCGAGCCAGCGGTCGTCGCCGTCCTCGACGAAGTCGTGGACCGAGTAGAACGCCCCATTGCGCTGGACGCGGACCGGAAAGGCCAGGTGGTAGCCGGTGCCGGCGTCCCGGAAGGTCTCGTAGGCGAGGGTGTTGCGCACCTTGGACTTGTCGGCGTAGTTGGTGAGCAGGTTGATGTCCTTCATCCGCTTGTAGTCGGTCGAGAGGCGGAAGCGGTGGTCGGAGGGGAAGTCCACGTCGTAACTCTTCTTCGGGAAGCCCGACGTGCTCTGACCGTGGAGGTCGAATCTCACGTTGTCGTAGAACTCGCCCGCGAAGAAGACCGAGCAGCGCGTCCCCGTCCACGTCGCGGCGGCCGCCGGGTCCTCCACGAACCAGTGGAGCACCGGGAGGTTGCTCACAACGGTCGGGTCCTCGACGATGGTCCCGAAATATTGCTCCGAGTCCAGGGGATCGTCGAAGGGGGGCGCGCGGCTTTCGTTGCCGATCACGTCGCGGGCCAGGATGTACCAGCGAACCATCTGGCCGGCCGTCGCCGTGCCCGCGGGAATCGCGGCCGTGAAGACGTTGTCCACGCCGCCGGTCATGGGGATGGACACCTCCGGGCCGAACATGATTCGATACACCAGCGTGGCGCCCGCGACCTCCGCCGCGGCGGGGAACAGCCTCACGGTCACGACGATGTCCTGGCCCGGCGGCGCGGCCCCGGTCGGGGTCAGGTGCTGCACGATGGGTCCCGTGGACTCCGGTCCGTCGTCGTTGTCCGCGCCGGGCGTGGGCTTGCCGTAATAGCGCACCGAGCCGGTGTCGTAGTCCACGTGGCGCCCTTCCAGCTCCGGCAGCACCAGGAAGGTCGGGTCGTCCACCGCCGCGTTGAGGCCGTGGATGGCGAGCACGTTGCCGCCCGCTGCCAAAAGGTCGAGGTGGTCGCGGATGTCGAAGACCTCGAAGGCGACTGCGGCGGCCAGGGGTCGCTTCGCCGTCGCGGTCGCATCCCAGGACGTCGTCTGCGGCGCATGGGCGGACGCGATTGGCTTCCCGTTCAACCAGGCGGCGAACCCGTCGTCGTACTTCATGCGAAGGAAGAGCCGGTTGACCGGCCCCGGAAACCCCCCGGTGTCGAAGGCGACGCGGACATACAGGCTCGGGCTCAGGCCGGCCATGGCGGCCCCGACGTCCGTGGCGATCTCCTTCTTGAGGTCCGGCAGGGGCCACATCGCGGCGGTCAGGATCGAGGCGTCGCAGCAGTCGTCCGGCTGGCCTTGAGGGCCCTCGGGGCCGAGAGCGAAGTCCACCGCGTCGCCGACCTCCACGTCCGGCAGCACCAGCATGCGCGTGACGCCGACCGTGTCGGCCCCGGCGACGGAGACGGAGTCCACCAGCGTGCCCTGGTGGAAGACATACCCGGTGACGCCGTTGCCGCTCTGGTTCCCGCGCGCGACGTGCCACTGGACGGCGAGCGGGCCCGCGACCTCGGCGACGTATCGCCGGATCGCCCAGTGCTCTTCCCCGTTGTTCGACCCGTTTGGATGGACGACCTCCGGCCCGAGGGTGGTCCAGGGCGGGTCGCCCTGGTACCAGTCGTACACCGAACCGTCCCAGAAATCGGTCGGGCCGAAGCCGCTGCCGTCCCGAGGGAACGGGATGAAGGCGTCCGCGGAGTACACATGGTCCGGGTCGAATGTCCGGTTGTAGTACCCGTAGGTCCAGCCGTTTGCGCCCTGCGTGCCGGTGATGGACCAGTCCGCCACCGAGTCCGCAACGGGCGTCCCCAGCTCCTCGCCGGACGCCGGCGGGTCGTTCCCGGGCGAGACGTCGAAGCCGATCCCGGTGACGCCGGACGACCACCCCTCTCCCGAGTCGTCGAAGGCGACCTCCGCCCAGTCCTCCGGCGGGCTTGTGCCCGCGGGCACGTGGGTTCGTGCCGCGGCGCCGGTCGTCACGAACGAGGCCCTCGTGACCGAGAGGGCGACGCCATAGGAGACATCCGGGGCCTGAGGGGGAACGTCCCCGAACGCCTGGACCGAATCGAGGTCGGGACTGGCCAGCGCGAGGTACTCGCCGTCTGCGTCGAGCTTGAAGTTCGTGTGGAGCCAGCCGCTGGGGTCCTTGCGGTCCTTGCCGGAGGCGAAGACCACGAGATAGGCGTTCGGAGGGATTTCGACCGCCGGGAACGTCCACCTGGCGGGATCCCCGGGGTCGTCCGTCAGGTGGTATCCCTCGAGGGACAGCGGCACGCCGGTGGGGTTGTAGATCTCGATCCAGTCGCTGGAATCGCCGTCCTCGTCCTCGATCGTGTCGTGATTGAGCGCCATGAACTCCGTGATCAAGGGCCCGCGGCAGACGCCCGCCAGGCAGGCCCGCCCGGCCCCGCAAGGCGTCCCGTCCTCGGCCAGGCTCCACTCGGTCGAGGTGAGGGACGTCCGGCAGACCCGGCAGGGGTCGGTGGGGGCGACCTGGCCCTCCCCGTAGCATTCGTCGCCAATCAGGCAGTAGCCTGGCTCGAGCACGTGGGAACACCCCGTCGCCGGGTCGCAGGAGTCCGTCACGCAGGCGAGGCCGCGGGCGCAATCGGTGGCCTCCTGCTCGGGGCACGACCCGGCCGCGCAGGTCGCCGGCGCGTAGTAAACGTTGTCCACGCACGTCGCCTCCGCGCACGTCTCCGTATTGTTGGAATGGACGCAGCCCGTCGCGGGGTCGCACGTGTCCGTGGTGCAGACGTTCCCGTCATCGCAGTCCGGTGCCGGGCCACCCACGCAGGTCCCGTGCCGGCAGCGGTCCGCCTCGGTGCACGCGTTTCCGTCCTCGCAGGGCGCGTCGTTGGGAGGATGCAGGCAACCTGTGGCGGAGTCGCACAGGTCGTCGGTGCAGGGGTCGTCATCGCCGCACGACCTCTGCACGCCGGGGACGCACCGGCCGTCCTCGCAGGTATCGCCGAGGGTGCAGGCGTTTCCGTC
>DYKK01000014.1:0-10977 GCA_020722625.1 Anaeromyxobacter dehalogenans | reverse complement strand
GCGACCGGCACGTCGTCGGCAGGGCCGACCCCGTCGCCCGGGTCAGGCATCGCCTGGCCGGCGTCCCCGTCCGAGGCGAGGTCCGCGCCGGTCTCCGTGACCTCGGGAGGGGATGCGGAGCCGCACGACAGGAGTGGAACGACGACGAGTACCGGCGGCAGAAAGCGAGCCATCGAGCCCCCTGCCAAGACCCTCGACCGCGAGTCCCGCCCCTGGCAAGGGCGGCCCGCCACCCCCAAGACTTGAAGGCAAGCCAGACGGTCAAACTCTAGCGATTCGGCCGCTCGATTGTCAATCCAGGACCCCGTCCCAGGATCCCCCGGCGAGCTCGGAGTGGAGCCTCGCGGGGGCGACGATTTTGGGGACGTCTCAATCGCACCGGGGCCACACCGGCGCCCGGTGACAAACGCTTTCCGCCTTGCTACCGGTCGTTCGGGTCGCCGGGGCAGGGCCACTGGTCCGCCGGCAACTCGGATACATCCACGAACTCGGGCACGTGTCCCTCGTGGTCCACCAGCACGCAGGTCGCTGGAAGCGTGCGCTCCTTGGTGCAGCCGTCCTCGACCAGGTCGGCGCCTGTCTGGTCGTAAACCAGGATGCAGTCCATGTTCTGGCACTTGCGCCATCCAAAACCAAAGGACGAATGGTAGTACTTGAACTTGTTTCCGCCGGAAACGACCTCCAGCGAGTCGTTGTGGTGGTTGCCGCCCCAGTCGTAGGTGGCGGGCGATATCGGAGTGACCTTCCCGCCGACCGATATCCAGGCGCCCGCAGTCGTGAACTCGGGAACCGCGCTCAATGTCACGTGACAGGCGACCGGGGTGCTCTGGACGTACACATGGCCACTGACTCCCCCGTACTCGAGGGTGCAAATCCAGTCCGTATCCCAGAACTCGAACGTGGCAGGCGATCCGGGCCTCCCGCCCTCGCATTCGACTTCGTGGGCCTGCGGCACCCGAATCGTGAAACCGAACGGCCCCGCGTTGCCGGCGTCTTCAGGAGGCGTGTCCTTGACCGTGTCTTCGGCCGCGTCCACCTTCGCGTCAATGCCCTGGTCGGACACGACGTCCGTCAAGGTCTCATGGCCCTCGTCCTGGAGGCCCGGGTCCTGCCCCTCGTCCTGTAGGCCCGGGTCCTGCCCCTCGTCGTGGTCGCTCCGGTCCGACCCGGGGTCGCCCGGGACGTCCCGGACCGCGTCGTTCCCCCCATCCACGACGGCATCGCTGCCTCCTCCGCCCGAGGAACAGGCCGGAAGCCAGAGGGTTGTCACCATGACGGCCGTGATCATCCATTTCTTCATCGCCACACCTCCTCCTTTCAACGCCGGATCAAGGCGTCTTTCCCTGATAGTAGGGCCTCACTTGTTTGATGAACAGTGCCCTGTCCGGGTTTGCGAACTTGAACTCCAGGTCCAGGGCCAACGAATCAGGCGACTCCCCGTACAGCGACGCAAAGTGCTGCTGGAGGCGGTCCGCGGCCAAAAACAACGCCGATATCTCGGCCTCGGTCAGGATGGGAACCCCGGGTGACAGGCTGGACCATCGCTGTCGCGCGACCTGGATCGTCCCGTCCGGTCCCGGCACCATGGAAAACACCTCGGGCAGCTCGCCCCCCTCAGGGTTCGTGACCGATACCTCGCCCTGTTGCACGTTCACGTACATGCCTGCAACGGTCGGGTCCGCAATATTCTGTGTGATCAGCACCCCGTTGGCCGCCTCGTCCGGGAACGACGTTGCCACCGCCACACCGACCCGTACCGACAGGTGGTCAATGCCCCAGAACGACCTCTCCTCGAACGCGCTCCAGTTCCAGGCGGACGCCCAGACCTTGCGCACGCGGCTCGACGCGGCCTTCGACCCGGACGCATAGGCGGACACGGACGTATACAGCCCTGCGCCGCTGAAGTGCTGGAGGTCCTCGGCATTGGTGCTGGAACGCAGCCTGACCTTGGCGTCGCCGAACACCTCGGCGACACGGGCGTCCAGGGCGGCCCCAAAGGCGGGGTCAACCGGAACGTGGTGGATGAGGTATCGCACCGAGTCCAGGCACGCCTCGCGCACGACAGAATCCTGCTGGAAGGTGGCGTCGTCCATCAGGCGCGCCACGTGGTCCCACAGGACCTCGGTCGAGACGCCCCCAGGCAGGCACAGCGACCGGGCCTGGTCGCACACAGCCGCCTCCCTGCCTTCGTCCACGCAGTCCGCCCTCGCCGCGTCGCAACGGGCGGCCGTGACCTCGCCGTGCTTCATCAATTCGTCGTAATAATGAAACGGTACTGCGAATCCCCTCGGGGTCTGGTCCGGGATCACGTGGGTGGCCTCGGCCAGGTTCGCCGCCTTGACGCCCAGGAACTTGGAGTCCTTGAATCCAACGTCCGCAAACAACGGCAGGCCGGTGGAATCCACGTCGTACTCCAGCACGACCGGCTCGGGCGCGTGCGAGTCCCAGAACTTCTTCGCCTCCTCCAGCGTGGCCTCGCGCAACTCGAAGGAGCCGCCCTTCACCTCGAAACGCACCGTCTTGCCGATCAGGTCCTTCACCCGCGGGTCTGTGGACGCCCCCTTCCAGGCGATGTTCGGGGTGCCCCGATTTCGCGCGGCCACGTTCACGTGGGCGAGCGGGGTCTGTAACTCCTCCGTGATCGTGCCCCCCACGATGGGCAGTGAGTTCGGCAGCCGCGTCAGCACCAGGATGTCCGTAAACGACACGACCGCCGTCGCCAGTTCCTCGGGCGTCATGACACGGAGCTTGCCATAGGCCAGGCCCGGATTCAGGACCTGGAGGGTCACGTTCCCGTACAACGCCTCGCGCGTGACGAACCACACGTCCCGGGTCGCGAACTCGTCCGCGGCCGCCAGGGCCTGGGCCTCCTGGTCCTCTCCCGCCGGCAGGTACACGAGCCTGCGCGCCGGTCCGGAAAGGTTTGCGAAGCCCATCCTCTCCTCCAGCCACCGGTGCGCGGCCATGGCCTGATCCGGCGTCAGGTCGTCGTTCGGAAAGAAGGTGACGACCACCGGGGCCTGGAGCGCAGCACCGTCCTGGTCCGTGGTGGACAGGTTCGGGTAGTACAAAAGGGTCCCGGCCATGGCCTGGCGGTCCTGGCCGTGGTAGGTCCTCTGCTCGAACTCGGGCAGGGACCAGGGGACGCCGAGCACGTCGTGCACGAACGGGTAATGCAGCGGATGGCGTTTGGTGTTCTGGAAGTAGACGACCGGCTCCGGAGCGAGCGGGTACACGGTGAACTTGACCGTGTACGCCGGGCCCAGGTCGGTCGAGAAGGAGGCCGCCAGGTCCTCGTAAGCGCCCACGTCGCCGCCGGGTGCGAAGCCGGTGCAATCGTCGTCCGTGCACAAAGCCGGGTCCAGGGCGGTCAACTTCCATTCGTGGACGAGTTTTCCGTCCTGTTCAGGGAGACCCACGGTCTCGATACGACGCGTCTCGAACAAGGTCCCCGGGACCTTGACCGTGACGTCCACCCAGTCGGGTACGTCGTCCAGGACCAGGTCGCCGTCCACGAACGACGCCCAGCCGCCGCCCTGGTCGTTCGTGACGACGGCCCTTTCGCCGTCCGGCCTGGTGACCACGGCCCTCGCCTGCACAGGCGTGACCCCATCCGGCAACCGGATCCGCACCACGAGGGACTTGCCGACGCCGCCGCCGTCGCTGCCGTCGCCGCAGGACCCTGCGGCCAGGACGGCGACAAAAACCATGAGGAGCCTCTTGCAGAACAAGCGTCCTCGGCCTGAAGGAACCCTCCCCAGCCCCAGAGGGAGCGCTTCGCGCTCACGGGATCGGGGCGCCAAGGGCGTATTCGAGGTCCAGGGCCGCCTCGGAGCAAGCCAGGGTCGCATCCAGAACCTCCTGCTCCACTTCGAGAAGCCGCGCCCTCGCCGCGAGGAGGTCCCGCTCGGCGAGCCTGCCTGCGGCAGCGGCCGAGGCAGCGTCCCGTTCCGCCTGCTCGGCGAGGGGCAGGACCTCGGACCTGATCCGGCCAAGGCGCTCGTGCGCCGTCCGCCATTCCTCGAGGGCGCGTCGCACCGACAGCACCACGCTCGCCAGGGTCTCCCGGAACCGGGCCGCCTCCCGCGTGCGCGCGGCCTCGGCCATCGCGATCCCACCCGAGTTCCAGTTCCACACCGGCAGGTCGAGCGCAAGCCCACCATGGAACCCAGATTGCTTCCCCTCCGGGTCGAAGTCGTAGCCCGCCTGGACAAAGGCGAACCAGGGGATCCTCCTCGCGTACTCGCGCCTCAGGGTCGCCTCCGCCCGCGCATGGACCGCGCGTTCGACCTGGAGGCGGGGGTTGCCCCTCGCGGCGATCTCCTCCAGCCGCTCCGCGCCGGCCAGCGGCTCGGGACATGCGAGCGAGTCTTCGGCCTGGTCAAGCACCAGACCGTCCGTGGAGGCGAGACCCAGGCTCGAAGCGAGGTCGAGCATGGCCTCCCGCCATGACTTGCGCGCCACGCGGAGCCCCTCCTCGGCCGCGGCCAGCTCGATCCTGTCGGCGGCGAGCGTCCTCGGGTCCCCGACTCCCCGCGCGACCGCCTCCCTGTCCAGGTCCAGGGTGCGCCGCTTCACCTCCACGAGCCGCTCGGCGAGCCCGGTCCCCCGGCCCGCCGCGACCGCCCTCCGATAGGCCGAGCGCACGTCGTGTCGGGTCCTCCACTCGGCATCCTCCGCCCTGGCCCTGGCCGCGAGCACGTCCGCCTCGGCCTCGTCGGCCCTGGCCCCGGCCTCCACCGGATGGGGGGGGAAGGCCCTGAGCGCAAACACCATGCGGTCCATGTGGGCGGAACCTTGTTCGAACCCGAGGTTGGTGACACGCACCTCGGGATTCCGCCACGCCCCGGCCCTCCGGAGCGAGGCCTCGGCCACCGACACGCCCGCCCGCGCGACCGCGACCCTCGGGCTCGATTCGAGGGCCGCCTCCACGGCCCGCTCCTCGGTGAGCGGCCCCCCGGCCGGCACGTCCTGCCTGCCGGGGGCCGCCGCCCGCCCTGCCGGCAGGGACTTGAGCTCCAGGAGCATCGCGGTCTCGTCGAGAGGCGCGGCCCGGTAGCACGCGGCGCACGCGACCGCGGCGGCCCACAGGTGCGTTGCCTTGGCCACGACCGGAACACGCATCGCCGACCTCAGAGGGGCAATGGGATTTCCATGAACAACGGAACGTCCTGGTCCGGGTCGAACACCACCATCAACCCGGCGGCGCCGGGTCCGACGGCCGCGCCCTCGGGCTTGAGGCCGGGGAAGTCGCGCACGCGCCTGGCCTTCAGCACGCCCCCGGAGGTCACGGGGGGAGGGACGACCCAGAGGGCCCCGCCCCCGGTCGCAGGGTCGCCGCCCCGACAGGCCGGGTTGACCGCCAGAATCCCCAGGCCGCCGTCCGGCAGGCGCACCAGGTCCGAGACCCCGGCCGGCGCCGCCGCAGGCCCGTCGCCAACCGTCAACGCCACCCTCGCGAACACCGCAAGCGACCCCTCGTCCAGCCTCCCGGTCTCCACGAGCCGGTCCGGGCGCGACAGGCGCCACACCAGGGCGCGCCCCTCGGCATCGAGAGGCTGCTTCAGGCCCAGGAGCAGGTCATCGCCGTCGGTCGTCATCCCTTCGATCTCCAGAAGGCGGTCGAATGCCTGGCCGTCGTGCCTGAAAAGGGGGTCCGGTGCGCCCAGACCCAGGCCCTCCAGGTACGAACGGTCGCCGCGGGCCTCGATCGCCCCCGCGAGCGACGCGGACCCGGTGGCCTCGATCCGGTCCCCCGCGACCCTCAGGCGCACGACCTGCGTGCGCCCGGCCGGGCGACGGCCCTTCCGGCTGACCGACTGCGACGCCAGCGCGAATATCACGCCGTCCGGCCTGCGCACGATCGACTCGAGGTCGTTGAACTCGGCGACCCCGGCCACGACCGCCGGCGCAGGGTCCACCACGCCCTTGCGGTCCATCCAGAAGAGCCAGGGCGCATGGTCGTCCCGGTCCGGCAGGCCCGTGTCGTCGCTGACCACCAGGAACTTCTCGCGCTCGGGGATCCAGACGATGCCCGAGGGCTCGAACCGGGTCCTGCCGCGAAGGGCGTCGGGCACGGTCATCGGTGCCGGGCCGGTCGCAGATGCGGCGTCCGAGACCACCTCGGACGCCCTCGCGATGGTCGCGGTGCCGTCGCCCCCCCCGCCGAACGCGACCGAGACCACCTGGCCCGGGGCGAGGGCCCCCGCTGCCTCGACGAGGTCGATCACCACCTCGCGCCCCCAGGCCCCGGGGTTCAGGACCGTCTGAAGCTGCCCCGGGAGCGGGGTCATGCCGCCCGCGAGCGAGGCGACGCGACCCGCGATGGTCCTGCCCGACCCGTCCCGCAGCGACACCGTCGCGCGCGCGCCGACGGAGACCCTCGATGCGAGGGCGTCGGTGACGTACGCCAGGACGCGCTCCGGCCTGGCGGACCGGATCACCACGACCGGACTGCCCGGGGTCACCACATCGCCCGGGTGCAGCAAGACCCGGAATACCACCCCGTCGCGCGGGGCCCTGAGGGTCAGGGCCTCGCGCCTGGCCTGGAGCAGCGAGAGCCTCGACCTCGCGACCTCGATCGCGCGCCGTACCGGGCCGACCTCCACGTCCTCCTCGCCTGGGCCGGCCGGGTCGGCACCGGCCTCGCGCCACGAGTCGAGGCGTCTGCGCGCCAGGTCGAGATCCGCCGCGCGGGCCGCGACCGTCCTCGCGTCGAGCGCCACCCGGCGCTCGAGCGTGGCCGCCCGCACCTTCAGGTCCTCGAGCGCCTCGCTGGACGCCACCTTCGCTTCGACCTGGGCCTGCCACCACTTGATCCGCGCACGCACCCCCTCGAGTTCGGCCCGGTCTTGTTCCTGGACGACCCGCGCCTGGAGCAGGGCGATGTCCGCCTGGTCCACCGCGGCCGCGAACGAACGCTCCTCGCTTTTGCGCGAGCGGCCGAGGAACGCGACCCTGGCTCGAAGGTCCGCCTCCCGCAGGGAGACCTCGGCCGAGAGCACCTCGAACTCCTGCGAGAGGACGTCCGAGTCGAGCACGGCCACCACGTCGCCCTTGCGGACCGCCTGCCCCGGCGACGCCGGCACACCCACGACCCGCGCGGTCTCGGTGGACGAGACCTTGTACTCCACCACCTCGGCGACCCCGGCGGTCGTCCCGCCGGCGCTCAGCCCCAGGTAGATCGCGGTCGCAGCGGCCGCGCACGCGGCCAGGACCAGCCACATCACCGCGGACCTTCGAAGACGCGGTCTTCTCAAAGCTCCTCTGTCGCCTCGTGCAGGTAGAAATAGACCCCCTGGATCCCGGGGACGGCCTCGAGATCCTTGATGAATTGAACCCTCTGCTCAGGGTCCGACAGCTTGACCTGGTAGTTGTGCTCGTTCTGCTTGCCCTGACTCACCTCGCGCAGCGCGACCAGCACCCAGGTCGAGCAGTGCCGGCGCAGGACCTCCTTGGCCCTGCCGTCCGCCTCGGGGTCCGACGGGAGCTGGAACCTCACGAGGCCATCGAACGCGCGCCGCGAGCCGAACTCGCTGTAGTCGAGTACCCACGCGGCCAGGGAAAACACGACCGTGCCCGCCACCCCGACCTCGATCGCGCGCACGCCGGCCGCGACCCCGACCGCGATCGCCGCGAACACGAACATCATGTCGCGGGGGTCCTTCATCGTGGACCTGAACCGGATGATGGCGAGCGTCCCCACGATGCCAAGTCCGCGCGCGAGGTTGTTGCCGATGGCCAGCATGACGGTCGCGGCGACGATCCCCCCCAGCACCAGCGACTGCACGAACGAGCGCGAGTACGAGAGCCCCCGGTGGGTCTTCACATACACGAACGCCACGACCGACGACAGCAGGAACGCGGTCAGCAGCGACAGCGCCACCACCGGCCACGAGAGGTTCGGATCGGGCGCGAGCAGCCACTGGAGGAAACCACCCATCGTCACACCACCAACGACTGGAGTCGGCTCGGTCCGTAAATGAAGCGCTCCGCCGCCATCAGGTCCACCGCCGCGACGTACTTCGAGAGCGACTGGCGCAGCAGTCCGAACCGGCGGACCATGTCCTCGACCCAGAGCGGGAAGCGCTCGGAAAACTTGAGCTCCAGGATCACCGGCGAGAACCCGCTTCCCAGCAGGACGCCGAAGTCAATGGCACGGTACCCGACGTCGGCAGCGGGCAGGAGCGGCACGTCGGTCCTCTGCGACCTCAGCTGGCGGTCGAAGGTGATCCGGAACCCCGGGTCGACCCGGCCCACGAGGGCCGTGCGTTCGTAGCGCACCGCGACCACGGGCCCGAGCCGCTGGCGGACCACCTGCGTGTGGAAGTCCTCCAGGGCCGCGACGTCGGCACGTGGAAGGAAAGGCCAGTCGGTCGGGGCGCGGCCCTCCACCAGGCCCGACCAGACGTCTCGCGGCACGCGGGCCCTGGACTTCACGATGACGTCCCCGTAGCGGCGCTTCACCTCGACGAACACGACGCCGCCGGCGTCACGTCCGTAGGTTCGCACGCGGACCTTCATGCGCACGGGCTGGAGCGTCTTCTTGGCCCAGTAATGGTCGAGCCGCTCGGTGTCGAGGTAGAGGCTCGTGACCGTGTAGTCCTCGCGCGGCCCCGGGGCGTGAGGGTCTTCCAAGCAATAAGGCGCGACGTAGTCCATCAGGCGCTGCGCCTGCGCCTCGGTCACCGCGTACTTGAGCTCGCGGCGCGCGGCGCGGACGGCCGCCGCGGGGGCGTACGGGAGGCCGTTGCCGTTGTCGCGCCGCGGTTCGTTCAAGCCCGTGATGTCGTTCACATCCACGCTACAAACGCTTCGCCTTGCCGACGCTCCGCGTTCCAGACGCTTCGCGTTCACCGAAAAGACCGGAAATGCCCGGCTGCTTGCCGAGTCTGCCTTTCAGGAACTCCAGGGCGCGCCTGGACCCGGTCCTGGAACTCCCTGAGGCCTGACCTGCGCGCGGATCCGGCTCACGCGGTCGAAGACCTTCGCACAGGGTCCGTCCCTGATCGCGACCAAGGCGTCCACGAACTCCGGTGTGTCGGAAGCACCATCCACGCTTCACCTACAAAAACTCATTATCAAATCGCCCTGGTCGGGTGTCAAGCAAGGCAAGAGAGGCCGCTGAAAAGCCCGAGGAACCCTCCTTGGGGACGCGACCGCTCGGTGGCGGCTCCAAAGGAACTGCACGGCCGCTGTCCGTTCAAGAACGCGCCTTGGAGGCGCGAGTTTCACTCGCGCCAGCTGCGCGGCCGCCGAGCCGCGCCCCTCGGGGTCCGGGATCCGGGATCGCGGTGCACGCGGCCTTGTCGCAAGGCCCCGTCCCCGCGACCAACTGAACACTGACACTGTCACTGACACTGTTCTCTGAACCTGCCCTCTGAACCTGTTCCTGCAGTGGGTCGGGCGGCGGGCGTCAGCCGGCCGCGACCGCCTCGATCTCGACCCGGGCGCCCTTCGGGAGGCCGGCCACCTGGACCGTGGCGCGGGCCGGGCGGTGGTCCCCGAAGAACTCGGCATAGACCTCGTTGACGGCCGCGAAGTCACCGAGGTCCACAAGGTAGATGGTCGTCTTGACCACGTTCCAGCGCGCAAGCCCGGCCGCGAGGAGCACCGCGTCGAGGTTCGCGAGGACCTGGCGGGCCTGCTCGGCCGCGTCGCCCCCGACCAGGGCGCCGGTGCGCGGGTCAAGCGGGATCTGGCCCGACAGGAACAACAGCCGGCCTGGGCGGCACTCGACGGCCTGGGAGTAAGGGCCGATGGCCTCGGGCGCGTCTGGGGTGTTCACGATGTCGAAGGGGGTCATGGCGGTCCTCCTGTCGGCGGGGTCATGGGTCGCTCGTCCCTTCCCGCCCATAGTCGTCCTCGTGGCGGACCACGTCGTCCACCTCCGGAGTCGAGGTCTCGATGAGGTCGCAGTCTCCGTCGTCGGGCGCGATGAAGCGGTGCAAGGTGCCGGCCGGGAGGCGCACCGACAGGCCCGCGGGGACCTCGCGGCGCTCCACGGAGCCGGCGGGGCCGACCTCGAGGATCAGCGTCCCGCGCAGGACGTAGATCGTTTCATCCTTCACGCGGTGGTGCTGGCGCGACAGGCGCCGCCCCCGCTCGATGTGCAGGACCTTGCCCACGTACCGGTCGGTGTGGGCGAAGATGCGCTCGAAGCCCCACGGCTTGGGGACGAGGCGGGGCGTGACCGGGTCGATCATCGCGCCTCCATGGCCGTGACGATCGCCTGGTCCCCGGTGCGCGCGTTCAGGCGGCGCGCGAAGTCGCGGGCCTCGGCCAGGGCCGGGAAGCGCCCGACCCGCACGCGGAACCACGCGTGCCCCTCGGCGTCGTCGTGACGCGCGACCTCGACCGAGTATCCCTCGGCACGAAGCGACCCCGCGAACTCGCGGGCCAGGGCCTCGTCGCGGTACGAGCGCACCTGGACCGTGAACCACCCGGAGGCGAGTGCGGTCGCGTGCGCGTGCGAGGGCGCGGCGGCCGGTCGGACGGTCCCGGGCGACGGCGGTCCGGGGGCGGCCGGGGACGCGACGGGGCTCGGCGCCTGGACCGCGAGCACGACCCAGCGTGACGACAGGGAACCAGCGGCCTGAACGGCGCGCACTGCGGACTGCAGCCCGCGGCCCCACAGGCCCTGCGCGGCTCGGCCGTGCCGCGCGAGGGCGTCGCGGACCTCCTGGAACGTCGGGCCGGGGGCCGGGAGGGCACACCCGCCTCCGTCCGGCACGCCGCACGAATGGCCCGCGCACGGGTCGCTGACCGCGAGGGCGGGCCAGGGGCCGTCGTCCGCGACCGGGGGAGGCGGCGGGGGCGACGGGACCTCCTCAGGGCCCCGGCGCGGGGCCTCGGCGAGGGGCGCGTCCGCGCAACCTCGGGCCTCGGGCGGGGGCGCGGTCACGGGCAGGACGGCATGCCGCCGTGCCGGTGGGGTCGGGTCGGGCCGGGGCGCGGGGTCCAGAGCCGGCGCCGGAA
>DYKK01000013.1:19677-21001 GCA_020722625.1 Anaeromyxobacter dehalogenans | reverse complement strand
CCTGTCGGAACTCCGCCATCCCGCGCCGTCACGTCGAGAGCAGGCCGATGATAGCGAGGGAGGCGGGAAAGAGATCGCCCACGCCCACGCCTGCGAAGATCGGTACGCAGGAGACTCGAGGACCGTGAGAGGGACGTGGACCGGTCCCGGAACCCCGAGGGGCCCGGGACCGGCCGGAGGCTGGTCAGGCGCAACAGGAGGAGGTCAGTTCGCCGGCTTGTAGCCGGTGACCTTCGCGGGGCCGAGTTCGTACTTGAAGCAGACGCTCATCGCGTCCGTCTCCCCGTCCCCGTTCTGGTCCAGGTCGAAGAGCATCGGGAGGAACTGCTTCGCCACGCCGAGGTACGAGCAGAACGACGGCGGTTCCGGCACGTGGCACTGCTCCTCGGCGATGGCCAGGGCCTCGTCGATCAGTTGCTTCGTGATGACGCCGGCCAGGATCCCGTTCTGGACCGTGACGCCGTCCGGTCCGCCCGCGGTCACGTCGCCCGACAACTGCGCGTCGCCGATCTGGAGCACGAGCGGGACCTGGTCCACGCCCATGGCCGCGAGGTCCAGGATGAAGATCGAAGGGCCCGCGGTGAACGTCCCACTCGCGAGTTCCGCGTCGTTGAAGGCGATGAGGGGGGCGCACGTCTCGGCGTCGTAGGACTTTTCCTCGATCAGGAAGTTCGTGCTCCCCGCCGCCTCGGGCTCGCCCACGAGGCCGTTCAGGTCGAAGGCCGCGGTGTTGACGAAGTCCGTGACGCCCTCGAACTCAAACAGGATGCCCATCTTGCCCTCAGCGATGGCCTTCTGGATCTCGGGGTTGGCCATGTCCGCGACCTGCTTCAGGCCGTTGTCGCCCTTGCCGTCGCCCGAGTAGTCGGGGCAGACCTGGGCCACCTCGGCCAGGTCCGCCGGGCTCTCGAGTTTCGTGACGACGCCCACGCCGCCCCAGGTCTGCGGGAGCGTGCACTGCTCGATGCAGAGGCCGTCATGGCTGCAAACGGGCTTCGCCGGGTCGGTACAGGTGCCGCAGGAGCCGCCGCACCCGTCGTCCCCGCACTCCTTGCCCGTGCAGTTCGGGACGCAGGCCTCGCAGATGCCCTGGTCGTTGCAGATGGGCTTCGCCGGGTCGGTGCAGGTCCCGCAGGAGCCGCCGCACCCGTCGTCCCCGCACTCCTTGCCCGTGCAGTCGGGGGTGCACTCGCACTGGCCGGTCGTGTCGTTGCACGTCCCGAATTGGCAGGTGCCGCAGTCACCGCCGCACCCATCCGGGCCGCATTCCTTGCCTTCGCAGTTCGGAGTGCAGGCCTCCCCGCCCTCGTCCGTCTTGGCAATC
>DYKK01000013.1:0-19577 GCA_020722625.1 Anaeromyxobacter dehalogenans | reverse complement strand
GTCGTGTCCGGCTGCGGACCCGGGTCGGGCGTGTCCACGCCGGGTCCGTTGTCCGTGCCCGGCGTGGTGCCGCCGCCGCCCCCTCCGCACGCGAGGAAGCCCACCAGGGCCACCGCGAGCGAGATCGAACCCAGGAACTTGAGCGCCAGCCTCATCGTTCACCTCCTGAAAGAGTGGTCAACCACCAGTTCAACCCCCAACGGGTGGCAGAAGGATACCCAAATCGTCGGGCAGAATGCAAATCTTTTCCGCGCACCACATCAGCCATCCCGATCTCGAAGGAACGGCGGAACACCCTGATCTGTCGCGGTTTCGTGCCGGCCGCGACTTGCCCCGTCTGGAGGCCGGGCTCCGGGGTCCGGCGTCCGGGCTCCGGGGTCCGGTGTCGCGAGGCACGTGCATCCGTCCTGACGCCCCGCCCCTCGCGACCCACGTGACACTGACGCTGTCACTGAACCTGTCCACTGAACCTGTCCACTGGAATCGTCCTCGTGTCGGGAGTGGGTCGGGAGGTGACGAGCCGCGAATCTTGGAACTCGCGGTTCCACGGGGGTGAATCCACGCTCAGACCCTTCGCCCGAACGGACCCCGGAACGAACGAAAATGCTACCATCCTTGCGAGAAGGTGGACGGTTGGCCGTGGCCCGACGACTTTCCATCCTGGTCGCTGGTTTCCTGGGGTGTCTTGGCGCCCCACCGGGGTCGGGCGGTGCCCCGGACGACCTGCGGCCCGATTTCCGGGGCCCGGATGCCGTCGCGGACATCGGACCGCCCCCCGACAGCGCCCCCTTCCAGGACGAGGCCGCCGCCGAGGCGGATGCCCTGGGCCGCGCACCCGAGGATGTCGCCCCTCCCCCCGCTCCCCCGCCACTCGTGGTCACCGGGGTCTCGCCGGACCATGGACCCGCGAACGCACTGACCACGGTCACCGTGACGGGCGGCGGGTTCGCAGAGGGGACCCAGGTCCTGTTCGGGGACTCGAAGTCCCCCGCGGTCTTCGTGCTGTCCGAGACCCTCCTGAACGCCTCCGCCCCTCCGCACCCTCCGGGTCTCGTGGACGTCCAAGTCCTGTCCGCGGACGGCCGGGAGGCGGTCCTGCCAGGGGCCTTCCGGTACGAGTCCGACCTGGCTCTGGCGCAGGTCGAGCCCTCGTCGGGTCCGTCCACGGGCGGCACCCCGGTCGCCATCCGGGGCGCCGGCTTCTCGAAGTCCCCGACCTTCCTGTTCGGCGGGCGGGTCGCGATCGCGGCGACGGTCGTGGACGACGCCCTGGCCCTGGCCGTGGCCCCGCCGCACGAGCCCGGCGTCGTGTCCGTGATCGCCCTGGCGGGCGGGGAGCAGGTGTCCCTGGCGGACGCCTACGAATACCTCGTCCCGCCCGTCGAGCCCGTCCCGTCGTCCCTGCGCCTGTTCGCAGTCAGCCCCGCGTCCGGACCCCCGGACGGCGGCACCAAGGTGGCCCTCGCCGGCGAGGGGTTCGCCCCGGGGCTTGCGGTGCGCGTCGGGGCCCTGCCCGCGGTCGAGGTCCAGGTCCAGAGCCCCACGCTCGTCACCGCCGTGACCCCGCCCGGGAGCCCCGGCCCCGCGGACGTGGCGGTCCGCCTGGCGGGCGGGGAGGTCGTCCTGCCGGGGGCCTTCCGGTACGACCCCGGCGTCACCGCGGTCCTCGCCCTGGAACCGGACACGGGGTCGTGGGCGGGCGGAGGGCGCGTCCGGATCTACGGCCACGGGCTCGACCGGGTCTCGCACGTCTTCTTCGGACCGGCGCCCGCGCAGGTGCTGGCGGTGGAATCGCCCGTGTCCCTGGTGGTCCGCGCCCCGAGGGCGGAGGCCACAGGCTTCGCGCCGGTGACCGTGTTCGGCGACGGCGCGGCCATGGGCGACCACCGGTTCTTCTACTTCGACCCCGCGCTGTCGGGGGGAGGAACGTGGGGAGGGCCGGCCCGGGGCGATGTGAACGTGACGGTCTTCGATGGGCACAACGGCCAGCGCCTGGCCGGGGCCTTCGCGATGCTCGGGGCCGACCCGCACTCGCCGTTCCAGGGCCGCACGGACGACCGAGGCCAGGTCACGTTCTCGGCGGACGACCTGCGCGGCCCGGTCGCCGTGACCGCGACGCGGGAGGGCTACACCGCCTACACGCTCGCGGACGCGGACGCCCGCAACATCACCGTCTATGTCAGCCCGCAGGGCCAGCCCGAAAACCCCGGCCTTCCCCCGAGCGCGAACCTCGGGACCTGCACGGTGCGCGGCCGGGTGCGCGACTTCGACAAGTACTTCCTGAAGCCGCCGTGGGTGGAGGGCGAGCCCTACGTCCAGTGCGGCACGACCGCGACCAGCCTGTTCGGCGGCACGCCCCCCCCCGGGCCGGGCGCCCGCGCGGACGCCCAGGGCCGCTTCGAGATCCAGACGCGCACCGGGCGGTTCGCGGTGGTCTGCGTCCTGGCCGTGGTGGACCCGGGCTTCGGCCGCGAGGTCCCCCTGCGCCTCGGGGTCGCCCCGGGCCTGTCGTGCTCGGACCCCGAGGTCCCGATCGAGGGCGTGGAACTGGGCCTCGGCGTCGAGATGGACGGCGAGTTGTGGGTGGGGTTGCCCGACCTGCCCGCGGACCCCGCGGACCTGAACGGACCCGCCTTCCTCGGGGCCTGGGACCTCGGGTCGGACGGGTGGCTCGAGGTCCTGAAAAACCCGCAGCCGAGCGGACCTCGACGGGTGCGGTTCGCGAACCAGCCCGCGTCCTTCGCGGGGCCGCTCCAGGGAAACGGGTACTCGTTCTACGTGACGGCGTCGGCGAAGACCGGCGACGGGATGCCCTACGCGGTGGTCCTCGGGATGGCGAGGCCGCCGCCCGGGACCTGGCCCCTGCTCGTCGAGGACGCGGCCGGATTCGTCGAGGTCCCGACCTCCCTGCGCCACGCGGTGACCGCGATGCAGGCCCTGCCGGACGGGAGCGTGCTCGCGGTTACGTCCGCCGGGGCGGTGCTGCGGGACGACGGCGGCGGGTTCCAGGCCTGGAAGGTCCACACGCACCGGCCGATCCTCGCGCTGTGGGCCTCGGACGCCGAGACGTTCTGGGCCTCCGGGGAGCGCGGGGGGGTCTGGCGCGTCCAGGACGGGGCCGTCGAGGAGGTCCCCACCGGGGCCGCGGTGGACCTCCCCGGGCTGTGCGGGTGGACCCCGGACGAGGTCGTGGTCGCGGGGGGCGCGTTCTTGCTGCGATACGACGGCATGGTCTTCCTGCCCGATCCCCTCCCGTCCGGAGTGGTCCTGAACGACGTGGCCTGCCTGGAAGACGGGATGTTGGTCGCGGTGGGCGCGGCCGGCGCGGTCGTGACCGGGCCGCCCGGGGGAGCTTTCGAGGTCTCGACGCCCGTGCCCGGCGACCTGTTCGCGGTGGAGCCGGATCGGGCCGGCGGCGCCTGGGTCACGGGGGCCGCAGGCACCCTGGTCCACTGGACGCCCGAATCCGTCGAGGCCTTCCAGGCCCCGACGGAGGCGGACCTGTACGGCGTCCTGGTCCGTGAACCCGACCGCGTGCTCGTGTTCGGAGAGGCGGGGACCGTCCTCCTCTTCGACGGCGCGGGCTTCGAGGACCGGTCCCGGCCGGACCTCGCCGTGGACCTCCTGGCCGGGGCGATGTTCCAGGGCCGCACGGTCCTGGCGGGACGCCGATTCATCGCGCTGCCCGGGTTCCTCCCGTTCCCGGCGATCCTGGAACCCACCGACGGCTCGGCCTGGTCGGGTCAAGGGCTTGCGTGGTCCTTCCCGGGCCAGCCCCGCATCACGCACCAGCAGTTCATCCTGTCGGACGAGAAGGGCTCCCCGTTCTGGCTGGGGATGACGGGGGGAGACACGCGCGAGGTCCGTCTCCCCGACCTCGCGGCCCTGATCGGCCACACCCCGGTCCCGGCGGGCCTGCGCAAGATGAACCTGACGAGTGCGTACACGCCTGGATTCCGCGTGGACTCCTTCAATTCATCTCAACTGAACTACTATCGTCGCGAGGCGTTTTCGGTTGGAGTCACGACCTTCCAGTGACCTGGGCGTGCTCGGCGTGGTCCTGGCCGCGGGATGGGGGCGGAGGATGGGCGGGCCCAAGGCCCTGCTGCGCACGCCGGACGGGAGGTCGTTCCTGCAAGCGGTCGTGGACGGGGTCCGCGAGGCGGGGGTCGCGCGCACGGTCGTGGTCGTGGGTCCCTGGTGGGACGCGCGCGAGGCGGTCCCGGGATGCCACGTCGTTGTGAACCCCGACCCGGACCGGGGCCTCATCTCGTCGCTTCGCCTCGCCATCCCCGAGGTCCCCCTGCGCGAGTCCGGGCTCCTGATGGCCCTCGTGGACCACCCCGCGGTCCGGCCCGAGACGGTTCGCACCCTGGTCGGGGCGCACCGCGTGGACCCGGGACGGGTCGTGATCCCGGTCTTCCGGGACGGGACGCGGCTCCGGCGGGGGCACCCGGTCGTGTTCCCGGCGTGGGCCGTGCCCGAGTTCTTCGGGCCGGCGGCGGACCGCGAGGGGCCGCGGGCCGTGCTCCGGGAGCACCCGGATGCGGTCCTGGAGGTCGCGGTCCTGGACCCCGGCGTGGTCCTGGACATCAATCGGCCCGCGTGCTATCAAGCGTGGTTGTTGGACGGAAGCGGCTCTGCTGAAACAGGGGGAACGCCGTGACGTGGATTGGGGCGCGGGTCGTCCGCAAGGACGCCGCGGAGAAGGTCACGGGCCGGGCCCGGTTCGCGTCGGACCTGTTCGTACCCGGGATGCTCCGGGTCCGGGTCGTGCGCTCGCCGGTCGCCCGGGGGCGCATTCGCCGCATCGAGACGTCCCGGGCGCGGGAGGTCCCGGGCGTGGTCGCGGTCCTGACCGCCCGGGACATCCCGGGACGCAACTGCATCCCGGTGGTGCTCGATGACCTGCCCCTGCTCGCGGCCGAGGAGGTCCGGTTTCACGGGGAGCCCGTGGCCGTGGTCGCGGCCGAGACCGAGGCCGCGGCCGAGGAGGCCGCCCGGCGCGTCGAGGTCGTCGTCGAGGAACTGCCGCCCGTCCTGGACCCACTCGAATCCTTGAAGTCCGATGCGCCCCGCCTCTGGGGCGACGACAACGTGTTCAAGCGCTGGCACGTCCGACGCGGGGACGTGGACGCGGCCCTGCAAGGGGCCGACCTCGTCGTGGCCGGCTCCTATCGGACGCCCTACCAGGAACACGCCTACCTGGAACCCCAGGGGATGCTCGCGGTCCCCACCCCGGACGGGGGCCTGGAGGTCACCGGGAGCATGCAGTGCCCGTTCTACGTCCGGGAGGGCGTCGCGACCGTCCTCGGCCTGCCGCTCGCCTCGGTGCGCGTGGTCCAGGCCACCACGGGCGGCGCATTCGGGGGCAAGGAGGACGTCCCCTCCATCGTGGCCGGGCAGGCGGCCCTGGTCGCGTGGAAGACCGGCCGGCCCGCGCGCCTGATCTACACGCGGGACGAGGACATCCTCTCGATGTCCAAGCGGCACCCGGGGCTCGTGGAATCCCGGTACGGCTTCGCGCGGAACGGGACCCTGCTCGCGGCGGACGTGCGCTACATCCTGGACGCGGGGGCCTACGCGACCCTGTCCCCCGTGGTCGCGTGGCGCGGCACCGTGCACGCGGTCGGGCCGTACCGGTGCGAGAACGTGCGGGTTGAGACCCTGGCCGTGGCCACGAACAAGGTCCCCTGTGGGGCCTTCCGGGGCTTCGGGTCGCCCCAGGTCCTGTTCGCGGCCGAGAGCCAGATGGACGAGGCCGCGCACCGACTGGGCCTGGACCCCGTGGAGGTCCGGCGGCGCAACCTGCTGCGCGACGGGGACGTGACCCCGACCGGACAACGCCTGCGCGCGGAGGTCGGGCTCGGGGAGGCCCTGGAGCGGGTGGTCGCGGCCTCGGGATGGGCCGAAAAACGCGCGTCGGGACCGGGAACCGGGACGCGGCGATACGGGATCGGGTGCTCCGTGGTGCACTACGGGGTGTGCCTGGGCGCCGGGGGCCGCAACCTGGACCGGGCCGGGGCCTTCGTCCAGGTGATGTATGACGGGAGCGCGATCTACGCGGTGGGGACCACCGAGATGGGCCAGGGGATGCACACGGTCCTCGCGCAGGTCGTGGCCGAGGAACTGGGCCTGCCCTACGACGCGGTCCGACCCGTTGCGTCCGACACGCACATGGTCCCGGATTCCGGGCCGACCGTGGCCTCGCGGACCACGATGATGAGCGGAAACGCCTTGCGCCGGGCCGCCGCGCCCATCCGCCGGACCCTCCAGGAGGTGGCCGCCTCGCTGCTGGGGCAGGCCGACCCCGCGGACATTCGGCTCGAAAACGGCCGGGCCACGGCCCCGGACGGGCGGTCCGTGGACTACGACGAGGTCCTGCACCGGTGCTTCCTGGAACGGCGTCCCCTGGCGTCCTCCGCGATGGCGGTGTCGCCCGAGACCTCCTGGGACCCCGAGACCGGGGCCGGGGACGCGTACATCACGTATGCCTTCGCCGCGAACGTCGTCGAGGTCGCGGTGGACGTCGAGACGGGCGAGGTCGAGGTCCTGCGCGTCCACGCAGCCCACGACCTGGGACGCGCCGTGAACCCGACCGGGGTCGAGGGCCAGATCGAGGGCGGGAGCGCGCAGGGGCTCGGATACGCGCTGCTCGAGGAGATTCTGCACGACGCGCGGGGTCGCATGGTCAACCACCGCTTCTCGACCTACCTGATCCCCACCGCGCGCGACGTCCCCCCCATCCACGCCCACATCGTGGAGCATCCGACCGAGGTGGGGCCGTATGGGGCGAAGGGGTTCGGCGAGCAGCCCCTGATGGGGATCGCCCCCGCGGTCGCGAACGCCGTGTTCCACGCGACCGGGGTGCGGATGCGCGAGGTCCCGATCACGCCGGAGCGGCTGTGGCGGGCCTTGCGGGACGGAGGGCCGCGATGACGCTCGTGGTGAACGGCCGCACGGTGACCACCGACGCGGACCCCTGCATGCGCCTCCTCGACTTTTTGCGCGAGGGACTCGGGCTCACCGGGACCAAGGAGGGGTGCGGCGAGGGGGAGTGCGGGGCGTGCTCGGTCCTGCTGAACGGCCGCCTCGTGAACTCGTGCCTGGTCCTCCTGGGGCAGTGCGAGGGGGCGACGGTCACGACGATCGAGGGGATTGCATCGGACGAGGGCCTTCATCCCGTGCAGGAGGCCATGATGGAGGCCGGGGCGATCCAGTGCGGGTTCTGCACCCCGGGGATGGTCCTGGCCGCGGTCGCGCTCCTTCAGGAATGCCCGCACCCGGACCCGGCCGCGATCCGGCGGGCCATCGAGGGCAACCTCTGCCGCTGCACGGGGTACGTCAAGGTGGAGGAGGCGATCTCGCGGGCTGCGGCCCGACTGGAGCGACCATGATCCACGTCCCGGACGACGACCTCCTGGACCGCATGGCCGCCCTGAAGGCCGAGGGCGTCCCCTTCGTGGTCGCCACGGTGATCGGGGCGCGGGGGTCCACGCCGCGCAAGGTCGGGGCCAAGATGGTCGTGGCCGCGGACGGCCGGACCTTCGGGACCGTGGGCGGCGGGGTGCTCGAGTCGCGGGTCATCGAGCGGGCACGGGACCTCCTGCGGTCGCCGGAGGTGACGCGCTTCGAGTGGCGCCTGTCCTCGGACGAGGCGGGCGGGATGCCCTGCGGCGGGGCCATGGAGTTCCTGCTGGAGCCGTTCGGGGTGCGGCCGCGCGCCGTGGTCTTCGGCGCGGGGCACGTGGGCCGGGCCCTGTGCCGCGTGCTCACGTGGCTGCGCTTCGATGTCACGGTGGTGGACCCCCGGGAGGACCTGTTGACGGAGGAGCGGCTGCCCGGGGCCCGCCGGGTGTGCGAGGCCCCGGCCGAGGCCGCGGCGCGACTGGACCTCGGGCCTCATGATTGTTGCGTCGTGGCCAACCCGTCCCACGCCTTCGATTTGGAGACGATGAAGGTCCTCGCGCGCCGGCCCCTGCGCTACCTGGGCCTGATGGCCTCGACCCGCAAGCGCAAGGACGTCTTCGCGGCCCTGCAGGCGGACGGCGTGCCCGAGGACGCGCTCGCGCGCGTGCACTGTCCCGTGGGGCTCGCGATCCACGCCGAGACGCCCGAGGAGATCGCGGTCGCCATCGCGGCCGAGATGGTGTCGGTCCTGCGGGCCGGACCCGGTCCGGGAGGGGAGCCATGACCGCGCCGAGATTCGCCCGACCCCGCACCCTGGACGAGGCGCTCGCCCTCCTCGCCGCGGACCCGGAGGGCTGGACCCCGGTCCACGGGGGCACGGACCTCCTGGTGCGGATGCGGATGGGGATGGCGGCGCCCCGGGGTCTGCTGGACCTGACCGGGATCCCCGGCTTCGGGGACATCCGCGTCGAGGACGGACAGGTCGTGATCGGGGCCGGGGCGACCCACGCGGCCCTGGCCGCGGACGAGCGCGTGCGAACCCACGCCCCGGCCCTGGCCCGGGCCGCGGGGCTGATCGGCTCCCCGGCCATCCGAAACCGCGGGACCCTGGGCGGGAACCTGGCGAACGCCTCGCCCGCGGCGGACACCGTCCCCCCGCTGTTCGTGGTCGGGGCCGAGGTGGCGCTGCGGGGACCCGACGGGGTGCGGTGGGTCCCCATCGAGGACTTCGCGAGCGGGCCGGGGAGGACGGTGCGGGGCGCGACGGACCTGGTGGTCGCGGTCCGGTTCCCGGCGCAAGGCCGGGAGGTCCGGTCCGCGTTTGAACGGCTCGGCACGCGCAAGGCCCTGGCCATCTCGAAGGTGAGCGTGGCCGTGGCGGCGCGGGTGGAGGCGGACGGGACCCTGCGGGAGGTCCGGGTGGCCCTGGGCGCGGTGGCCCCCACGGTGATCCGGGCGCGCGAGACCGAGGGGGTCCTGGAAGGGGCCGTCTGGGGGGGCGAGGTCGCACGGGCGGCCTGCGACGCGGTGCGGCGCGAGGCCCGCCCCATCACGGACCTGCGTGCCGGCGAAGCGTACCGCCGCGAGATGTGCGGGGTGCTGCTGGAGCGGGCCGTCGCCACGATCGTGGACGGGTCGCGGTCCTGAAACGGCGCCATGATGATCGGCGAGAAGGACAAGGACCGTCCCTGGCTTCTGGGTCGCCCCGAGCCGCGCGTGGACGGGCTCGGAAAGGTCACGGGCGAGGCCCGGTTCACGGACGACCTCGACGAGGTCGGCCAGGTGTGGGGCGTGGTCCTGCGCGCCGCACACCCCCACGCGCGCATCGTGTCGCTGGACGTGGAAGAGGCCCGCCTCGCCCCCGGCGTGGTGGCGGTCCTGACCGCCCGGGACATCCCGGGGAACCCGTTCGTGGGCGGCGTGGTCCAGGACCAGCCGGTCCTCGCCGGGACGGCCGGCGCGGGCGGAGGCGCGGGCCACGACCTCGACCGCGTGCGGATGCTCGGGGACGGGGTCGCGCTCGTGGCCGCCGAGACCGAGGCGCAGGCGCGCGACGCCCTGGGCCTGATCCGCGTGGGGTACGAGCCCCTGCCCGTGGTCACGGACCCGCGCGAGGCCCTGCGGCCCGAGTCGCCGCTCGTCCACGACCGCGGGAACCTCGTGGTCCACCACGGGGTCCGTCACGGCGACCCCGCAGTCGGGTTCGAGTACGCGCACCGCGTCTATGAACGCGCCTACGCGACGCCCCGCATCGAACACGCCTACCTCGAGCCGGAGTGCGTGATCGCGCGCCCGGTCGAGGGGGGCGGGGTCGAGGTCGTGGGCTCGATCCAGAACCTGTTCTCGACGCGGAGGGCCGTGGCCTCGGTCCTGGGCGTGCCCTTGAACCGCGTGCGCATCCGGCACGCGGTCCTGGGCGGGTCCTTCGGGGGCAAGGACGACGTGATGACGGTCATGGCCTGCCGCGCGGCCCTCCTCGCCCGCGCGACCGGCCGCCCGGTCAAGATGGTCAACACCCGCGAAGAGTCCATGCTCGAGTCCTACAAGCGCCACCCCTACTTCCTGGACTACCGGGCCGGCGTGGACCGGGACGGGAACCTCTGCGCCATGCGGATGGACATCGTGGCGGACGCCGGGGCCTACGCCTCGATGAGCCCGTTCGTGACGTACCGGTCCGTGGTCCAGGCCGCGGGGCCGTACCGCTGCCCCCACGTCTGGACCGACGTGCGCGCGGCCTACACGAACAACCCCTACACCGGGGCCATGCGCGGCTTCGGCTCGCCCCAGGTGAACTTCGCGATCGAGTGCCTGGTGGATGAGATCGCGGAGGACCAGGGGCTCGACCCCCTCACGTATCGCAGGCGCATCGTGTTCCGCGACGGGGACGTGACCCCGACCGGCCAGCGCCTGGCCGGGCACCGCGTGTCCCTGGACGAGGTCCTGGCCCGCATCGGGGACGCGAGCGGGTTCGTGGACAAGTGGTGGCGGTACCGGGCCGCGCGGGAGGCCCCGGCCGCGTTCCGCCGCGGCATCGGGGTCGCGTGCTCGTATCGGGGCGTGTCGCTCGGGGCCGAGGGCGTGGACGCGGCGGCGACGTTCGTGCAGGTGCAGCCCGACGGCTCCGTGATCGTGTCGTCCGGGGTGACGGACATGGGCCAGGGGGCCCAGACCGCGGTGGCCCAGTGCGCGGCCGAGGTCCTGGGCGTCCCCCTCGACCGCGTGGTCTTCCTGAACACCGACACCTCGCGCATCCCGGATTCCGGGCCGACGGTCGCGTCGCGCGGGACCATCATGGGCGGGAGCGCCGCGGCGGACGCGGCGGCCCAGGTCCGCGCCCGGATGCTCGAGGTCGCGGCCGACCTCCTCGGACAGCCCGTGAAGAACCTGGTGATCCGGGAAGGTCTCGTGGGGACGGGCGGCGCGGAGGGGTCGTTCGTGCCGTCGCGGCTCACGTTCGCGGACCTCGCGGGGGAGTGCTTCCGGCGGGGCGTGGCCCTGGCCGCGCTCGGGTGGTTCCGGGCGCCCCCGACCTCGTGGCACGAAGAGACGGGCCAGGGGATCGCCTACTTCACCTATGTCTATGGGGCGAACGTGGCCGAGGTCGTGGTGGATAGCGGGACGGGCCGAGTGCGGGTCGAGGAGTTCTGGTCCGTGCACGACTGCGGTCGCGTGGTCAACCGCCTGGGCGCGGAGGGCCAGGTCCACGGCGGGGTGGCCATGGGGCTCGGGTACGGGCTGCTCGAGGAGTTCGAGGTCGAGCAAGGCGTGCCCAAGGCGTCGAACTTCGATGAATACCTGATCCCGACGGCCATGGACGTGCCCCGGATGCACGTCGAATTCGTGGAGAACCCGGACCCGGCGGGCCGCCTGGGCCAGAAGTCGCTCGGGGAGCCCACGAACGAGATCGCGGCCCCGGCCGTCGTCAACGCGATCGCGAACGCCACGGGCCGCCGCATCCGGGAGATCCCGGCCACGCTCGAGCAGGTCCTGATCGGGCGGCGCCTGACCCGGTCCGGTCTCCGGGGGAGCGAGGTCGCGCGCGGCGGCGAGGCGTCGTGCAAGGTCCGGGGGGAGGAAGGATGATTCCCGGGGTCCGAGTCGCGCGACCCGCGACGATCCAGGACGCCTTGCGCATGCGCGCGGACCTTGGACTTGCGGGGAGGCCGCTCGCGGGCGGGACCGACCTCCTGATCGAACTGCGGCGACGGCCCGCGCCGGGCCTGACCCTGATGGACCTGTCGCGGCTGGACGACTTGCGTGGGGTCCGGGCGGAGGACGGGACCCTGTGGGTGGGCGCGTTGACCCCCCACGAGGACGTGGCGAGGTCCGCGCTCGTCCGCGAGCGGGCCACGGCCCTGGCCTCGGCGTGCGGGGAGGTCGGCTCCGCGCAGGTCCGGAACCGGGGGACCCTGGGCGGCAACGTGGCGAACGCAAGCCCCTGCGCGGACGGGGTCACGGCCCTCGTGGCGCTCGGGGCCGAGGCCGAGGTCGCGTCCGTGCGGGGGACGCGGAGGCTTCTGGTCGAAGACCTGGTCGAGCGGCCCTACCGGACCGGGCTCGCGCCGGACGAACTGATCCTGGCGTTCCACGTCCCGGTTCAGGGTCGCGGGGCGTCGGCCTTCGTGAAACTCGGGCGGCGGGACGCGCTCGCCATCGCGCGGATCAACGCGGGGTGCGTGGTCGAGGTCGCGGAGGGCCGGGTGGTCCGATGCCTCCTGGCCGTGGGGTCGGTCATGCCGAGGACACAGCGCGTGCGCGAGGCCGAGGACGCGGTCACGGGGGCGCCCGCGACCAACGACACGGCGCGGCAGGCCGGGGACGTGGTCGCCCGGCGGATGGTCGAGGTGTCGGGCGTGCGGTGGTCCACGCCGTACAAGGAACCCGCGGTCCGCGCCGTGGTGGCCCGCGTGCTCCTGCGGGCCATGGGGATCCGGGAGGGTCCATGAAGCGGCCCTGGACGCGCGAGTCCCGGTCGCGTCCGGCCGCAGGCTTTTTTATGTGGTGTGATGGTTTGATATGAAGCAACTTCCTGAAGACCTCGTTTCCATCCGCCTGACCGTGAACGGGGTGGTGCGTTCCCTTGATGTCCACCCCGGAGAGACCCTGCTCGAGGTCCTGCGCGGCCGCCTGCGCCTGACCGGGACCAAGCGGGGGTGCGAGGTAGGCGAGTGCGGGGCCTGCACCGTGGTCCTCGACGGCCGGGCCGTGAACTCCTGCCTGGTCCTCGCGGTCCAGGCGGACGGGGCCGAGGTCCTGACCGTGGAGGGGCTCGCGCGGGAGGGCGCCCTGCACCCGCTCCAGCGGGCCTTCCTGGAGCACGGGGCCGTGCAGTGCGGCTTCTGCACGCCGGGGATGCTGATGAGCGCGCACGCCCTGCTCGCGCAAGACCCCTCCCCCACCCCGGACGCGGTCCGCCGGGCCATCGCGGGCAACCTCTGCCGCTGCACCGGCTACCAGGCCATCGTGGACGCGGTCCTCGCCGCGGCCGGCGAGGCAAACTCTTCGTGACGCAACGCCGCCGTCAGTTTTCTCAATACCTTGAATCAACATGAAATCTGCCTTGTTTCATTTCGCCACCCTGGAGCCGCGACTTCCAGGTCGCGGATGGCACAAAACCTTTCCAGATCGAGGTGTTCCGTCGTTCTTGCGACCTCGCCGTGGCGGATCGTGGGTGAAACCCCGGATTTGACCCGGCCCAGACCCTGGAATAACTTCCCGCCCGCGTTGTTTTCGGGGACACCTGGGACCCGGGAAGGGGGGTGACATGATCGAAGTCGAGAAATTGACGAAGGATTACGGCCCGATCCGTGCCCTGGACGGGGTGTCGTTCGAGGTCCGCAAGGGCGAGATCGTGGGCTTCCTCGGGCCGAACGGCGCGGGCAAGACCACGTGCATGAAGATCATCACGGGCTTCCTGTCCGCCACGTCCGGGACCGCGCGCATCGGCGGACAGGACGTGGTCGAGCACGGGGTCGAGGTCCGACGCCGGGTCGGGTACCTGCCCGAGAACGCGCCCCTGTATCCCGACATGACGACTCGGGAGTACCTGTCGTTCGTGGGCGCGCTGCGGGGCATCCCCCCGGACGCCCTGCCGGATCGCGTCCGGCACGTGGCCGAGACCGTGGGCGTCGCGGACCGACTGGAGCAGGAGATCGGGACCCTGTCCAAGGGGTACCGGCAGCGCGTGGGCCTGGCCCAGGCCATGATCCACGACCCGGAGATCCTCATCTTGGACGAGCCCACGAGCGGCCTCGACCCCAACCAGATCGTCGAGATCCGCGCGCTGATCCGCGAGATCGGCCGCGACCGGACCGTGATCCTCTCGACGCACAACCTCCCCGAGGTCACGGCGACCTGCAACCGCCTGATCATCATCCACCGGGGGCGGATCGCGGCGGACGGGACCCCGGACCAGATCCAGGCCGTGCACGGGGGCGGAAACGCTTACCTCGTCGAGGTGCTTCCGGCCAAGGACATCCGCCCCGAGGACGTGTTCCGGGGGTTGCAGTACGTCGAGAAGGTCGCGGCGCTGGACCGGCCGGACACGGACGCCCTCGCCTTCCGCGTCGAGGCCCGGGGCGAGGCGGACGTGCGCGCGGACCTGTTTCAGGCCTGCGCGCGGGGCGGCCTGACGCTCGTGGGCCTGCGCCGGGACCGCGCGGACCTCGAGACGATCTTCCAGCGGATCACGTTGCAGTGAGGACGCCATGAAGAACATCCTGACCATCGCGAGGCGCGAGTTCCATGCGTACTTCGGGTCACCGGTGGCGTACATCGCCATCGCGGTCTATCTGGTCCTGCTGGGCGTGACCTTCTTCTTCAAGATCCCCTTCCTGCTGCCCAAGGACGGGTTCTTCGAGGCCAAGGAGGCGACCCTGCGCCCGATGTTCGAGTGGAGCATCTTCCTGTTCACGATCTTCCTGCCGGCCATCTCGATGCGCCTGCTCGCCGAGGAACGCAAGATGGGGACCCTCGAAATCCTGCTGACCCTCCCCGTGACCGACACCGAGGTCGTGCTGGGCAAGTGGCTCGGGGCCGTGGGGTTCCTGGCGGTCGCGGTGGCGTTGACCCTCGCCTATCCGATCCTGGTCGTCGCGCTCGGAAAGCCCGACGTGGGGCCGCTCGTCGGGGGGTACTTCGGGGTCCTCTTGGTCGGGGCGTCGTACCTTGCGGTCGGGCTCCTCGCCTCGTCGTGGACGAACTCCCAGATCACGGCCTTCATCGCGGCCATCGTCATCTGCTCGTTCTTCACCTTCGTGGACCGGGTCCCGGAGGCGCTCGGGATCCACGCGGTCGAGGCCTTCCAGGTGATGTCCTTCAACCACCACTTCCGGTCCATCGCGCGCGGGGTGATTGACACGCGGGACCTCGTGTTTTTCGCCTCGGTGATCCTGGGGGCGATCACCCTGGCGGGCCATTCGCTCGAATCCCGCAAGTGGAGATAGGAGGGCGGCCATGACGACGAAGACGAAGAGCGGGCGGTCCGCGCGGACGAACGCGATCCTGACCACGGCGTCGGTCCTCGGGATCCTGGTCCTGTTGAACGTGATCGGGCTGTGGGTCTTCGGGCGGCTGGACCTGACGGACAACCGGCGCTACACCCTGTCGGAGGTCAGCCGCGAGGCCGTGCGCGCGCTGGATTCCGTGGACGTGCAGGTCTTCGTATCGCCGGACCTGCCCCCGACCATGGCGGTCGGCTACGGCCAGGAGCGCGACATCCGGGGCGTGGACCGCGAGTTCCTGGACAAACTCGAGGAGTACGCGTCGTACTCGGGCGGGGCCATGCGGATCACGCGCGTGACGGAGGACGTCGAGGAAAAGGCGCGCCAGGCCCGCCTGGAGTTGTTCACGGGGCGCGAGGCCGCGGTCGAGGGCGGGCGCCTGGAGTTCCGCAAGTACGCGATCGGGGCGACCTTCCAGTACCGCAACCAGATGGAGGTCTTTCCCCTGGCCGTGGAGCCGGCGTACTTTGAGTTCGAGATCACGAAGATCCTGCTGCGTCTGAAGGAGAAGTACGCGAAGTCGCTCGGGATGAAGGACCTGCTGGACGCGGGCAAGGCCGTGGCCGAGGCGGTCGAGGCGTGCGACAAGAAGGTCGAGGGCTACGGAAAGCCCGGGGCCTCGGGCTTGAGCGCGATCGTGGGCGGCGGCGACCGGGCCGGGGCCCTGCGGAGGGACCGCGCCGAGTTCAAGAAGACGTGCGACCAGGTCGCGGCGGCCCTGGCGAAAGCCGACTCTTTCAAGGGCAAGAATGAATATCTCGATCAACTGATCTCGTCGGCCGGGCAGTATGCGGGTCTGGTGGACGAGGTCGGGCGGCGGCTGGACGACCCGCAGTCCCGGGACGCGGACATCGGGGCCGTGCTCGAGCGTCTGACCGCGACCGGCGACCTCGTGTCGCGCGACCACGACACCCTGAAGAACTCGCCCGGACGCAGGGCCGTGGGCTTCTTGTGCGGCCACGACGAGTTCTGCCCCTTCCCGGACCCGCAGCCCCTGATCCGCCCGGAGATCGCGGGGCTCTTGGGACAGCGCAACCCCCTGGTCCAGCAGTTCGTGGGCCAGGCCCGGCAGATCGAGGACCAGATCAACCAGGTCAACGAGCAGATCCGGCGCGGGCTCTTCGTGCGGCGCGGGTTCACGGTCAAGCGGATCGGGCCGGGCGAGGACATCCCGGACGACGTGGCGGTCCTGGTCGTCCACGGACCCCAGAAGGCCCTGACCGACCGCGACCTCTACAACCTGGACCAGTTCCTGCTGTCCGGGCGGTCGCTCATCGTCTTCCTGAAGAACTGGGACGTGGCCGTCTACAACATCCGCAAGGGCGGGGAAGGTCTCGACTTCTCGGACCTCCAGTTCGATGACCTGCACCGGCAGGCGACCGCCGCGAACCTGGACGACTTCCTGGCGCACTACGGGGTCAAGGCCAACCGGGACCTCGTGCTGGAGCCGCGGTCCTTTGAACCCATCACGATCCTCCAGGTCCAGAAGCAGGGGCAGTTCACGCTCCAGAGCCAGCGCGACTTCCCCTACCCGCTGTTGCCGACCTTCACGGACCTCGACACCTCGCACGTCCTGGTGCGCCGCCTCGCAAGCGTGACCTTGCCGTATGTGAGCACGCTCCAGGTCACGGACGCGGCCCGCGCGAACCCCGGCATCGAGGCCACCGAGTTGATCCGGTCGTCGGACTCGGCCGTGGCCACGGCGGACACGCTGGAGTTGTCCCCTCCCCGTCTGTTGCAGCAACTCGGGCTCATGCAGCCGAACGGACCGCACCCGGTGGCGGTCGTGTTGAAGGGCGCCTTCAAGTCCTACTTCGAGGGCAAGGAGGTCCCGAAGCGCCCCGAGCCCTCGGACAAGGACGACGAGCGCTTCCCGAAGCCGAAGCCCGTGGACCGTCCCTTCCGCGCCGAGGGGAGCGGCCGGATCCTGGTGGTCGGGTCGGACCTCGGGCTCGAAAACCTCTCGCCCCGGCGCGTGTTCGAGGGGTTCGAGATGTCGCAGTTGACCTCGGGGACCGCGGACTTCTTCCTGAAACTGAAGGACTACGTCGCGAACTTCCAGAACTGGCAACTGCGGCTGACGCAGGTGTCCCCCATCCTCCAGGCCAACCTGGACTTCCTGTTCAACTGCCTGGACTGGGGCGTGCAGGACGAGGCCCTGGTGGACATCCGCTCGAAGGGGCTCGTCCGCCGCCCGCTCGAGACCGTGTCGGCCGGGGCCCAGACCGCGCTGTCTCTGGCGCTGATCGTAGGGGTGCCGGCGCTGTTCGTCCTGGGCGGCGTGGCGCGCTTCGTCTCCCGCCGCAAGAGGTCCTGACCATGAACCGCAAGACGACGATCCTGCTGGCGACGTTTCTGGGGCTCCTGCTCGTCGTGGCCCTGGTCCGCCTGTGGCCGCGGGGGGCCGCGGGTCCGGACCTGCGCATCCCCGGCTGGGGCACGGGGACCAAGGTCGAGAAGCCCGAGGAGGACGGCCCGATTGACCGCATCACGGTGGCGGCGCAGGGGGGCGTGACCACGCTCCGGCGCGTGGACAAGGGGAAGTGGTCCCTGGAACCCCCGCAGGGCGCTCGCGCGGACCGCTACAAGGTCCGGCAGGTCCTCCAGGCCTTCGAGGCAGGCGTGACCTCCGTGGTGTCGTCGAGGGCGGGGGCGCAAGACCTGAAGGCGTTCGGCCTGGACGACGAGACCCGGGTCACGGTGACCCTGTTCAAGGGCGACGCGGCGTTCACCGCGCTCGAGGTCGGGTCAGTGCAGAAGCCCGAGGACGGCATCGGCGAGGGCGATACCTTCGTGCGCGAACCGGGGTCGGACCGGGTCTATCGCGTGATCGGGCGCGACCTCCGGCGGCCGTTCGAGGGCGGGGTGACGGGGCTGCGGGACAAGCGGGTGCACGACTGGGAGTCGGCCGACGTGGCCGCGATCACGATCAGGAACCCCAAGGCCGAGGCCGAGGTGGACCGGCTCATCGTGTTGAAAGGGGAGCCCAAGGCCGCCGAGGGGGAGGCGAAGGAGGGGGAGAAAAAGCCTGAGAAGCCCGAGCGGGACTGGCGATTCGAGACCCCCGCCGGGCTGCGCGCCGGGAACGTGAAGTCGTACGCCGCGACGCTCGCGTCCCTGTATGCCCAGGAATACGTGGACGCGCTGCCGGAGGGGGTGACCCTCGGCGAGGACGCCCTGCGGATTGAGGTCGCTCTCGCGGACGGGCGCACCGTCCAGATGGCCGTGAGCGACGTGAAGGACGAGTCCGCCTGGGTCCAGGTCGAGGGCGTGCCCGGATTCGCGAAGGTGTCGAAGTACACGGCGGAATCCCTGCGCAAGCGCGTCGCGGACCTGCGCGACAAGACCCTGTTCGGCGTCCAGAAGGACGACGTCACGGCGATCCGCATCGTGAACGGGGCGTCGCGCGTGGAGGTCGCGCGAGGCGCGGACGGGGCGTGGCGCGCGGTGGCTCCGGCCGGGTGGGTGGTCGGCAAGGCCCCGATGGACACGCTCCTGCGGGACATCGAGACCCTCGCGGCCAAGGACATCCTGGGCCCGGACCAGACGTCGGGCGTGGACACGGGGCTTGGTAGCCCCGGCGCGACGGTCACGGTCACCACGCGCGACGGGGTCGCAAAGACCCTGCGCATCGGGCGGGAACTCGACAAGGAGAAGGGGACCTTCTACGCGGCCCTGTCCGGGAGCGACGAGGTCGTGACCCTGGCCCAGTGGATGGCCCAGAAGGTCCGCAAGGGCGTCCAGGACCTGCGCAACAAACTCGTCTTCGATTTCCCCGCGGAGCGGATCCGGGCCATCGAGATCGCCCGGGCGGACGAGACGCTGCGCCTCGAGCGCGTCGAGGGCGAAGGCGAGCGGTTCCGCGCGACCTCCCCGAGCGACGTCCCCGACCTGAAGGAGGACCCGGTCCGCACCCTGGTCCACACCCTCGCAGGCCTGACCGCCAAGGACCTGCCCGAGGGCAAGACCCGGGCGTCGGCGGGCCTGACCGGCAAGCCCCGCGTCGAGGTCACCGTGACCCTCGACGACGGATCCCGCCACGTCCTGCGCGTGTCCTCGCAGAACCAGGGCGGCGACCCCTACGCCGAGACCCCGACCGATCCGGCGATGCGCGGCACGGTCTTCACCCTGAACCAGTACCAGGTCCGCAACTTCGACAAGCGGCTCGCGGAACTGCGCTAGGCCGCCGCCCTCACCCGGCGAGGTCTCCCAGGTCGAAGGGCAGGACGCCGTCGCGCCTGCAAAACGCCATCGCCCCGTCTTGATCGGCGGACGCCGTCAGGTACAAACTCGTGTCCATGGAACCGGGTGCGGTTCAACCCGAACAAGGGCGAATTCCCGGACAGCATCGATGTCTCCATGATCCTCAAGGATCCGCCTTACACCATCGGCGGGGTCACCCGGAAGGGAGGGTTCCTGCCCGAGGCCGGCATCACGCTCGATCCGACCAAGGTCCGGAAGGTCAGGGAAAAAAAGTGAGGCAGACCTTGCGGATCCCTGTCCTCGCGATCGGCATTCTCGCCCTGGCCGCGTGCCGGGCGGGGGCCGATTCGCCGGGCGGCAATGCAGGTCCAGCCGAATCGGAGGGACGAGCCATGAAGAGTCAGGATGCTCGCGAAGTGGAAATCTCGGTCCTGGAGATACACCCTGGCAGACCCCCTCTGG
>DYKK01000012.1 GCA_020722625.1 Anaeromyxobacter dehalogenans | reverse complement strand
TGCCCCCCCCGTTTCGCCGGCCGAGGCGTCCTGGGGACCCGACCCGCCGGCGTCGGACCCGGATGATCCGTCCCCGGCCGTCCCGTCGGGCGCGACCGCGTCCTTCCCGCTGCCGGCCGAGTCCGGGCCCGGACCCACGTCCGCGCCCTGGGCGGGTTCCTCGGGGACCACGTCGTCGTCCGTGCCGTCGAAGCGCCAGATGACGTGGTTCTCGCCCGCGAGCCAGCAGACCTTCTGGGAGGGGCAGGTCAGCGTGAACATCGCCCTGGCCGTGGACGGCTTGGGTTCTTCCACCAGGGTGTGGCCGTCGCGCATCCGATAGACCACGTGGAAGGACTGGTCGTGCTCGTCCTTGTCCGACCCCACGAACAGCCCGGCCCGCGAGTTGAACAGGACCGCGTCCGCCAGGTGCCGCGGCGCCGGGACCCCGGACGGAGCCGGGACCAGGACCTCGAACCACGTCTGCCCGCCGTCGTCGGTCCTCCGGAGGAAGGGACCCTGCGGGGTGTGGCCCAGGACGAAGCCCGTCAGCGACGAGAAGAACCACACCCGGTCCACGGTCTCGGTCCGGCCCTGGAAGGTCGCGGTCCAGGTGGCCCCGCCGTCCGTGGAGTGCAGCAGGGCGCCCTTGGGTAGGATCGTCTCCGCCCCGGTCTTTTGGTCGGTCTGGACCTCGCCGTTCGCCAGGAAGACCTCGCTCGCGCCCACGAACGCGGCGTCCGAGATCCCCTGGAACTTCTCGCCTCCCACGTCGGGCACGAAGCCCTTCTGGGCCTTGGACGCGACGAAGGGCAGGACCACGGACCCGCCGACCAGGTAGAAGTTCTCGGGGTCCCGGACCGCGATCCGCGACTCGGAATAGGCCAGGGGGGGAGGCCAGAACCAGGTGTCACCGCCGGTGGTGGACCCGATCAGGACGTTCTGGACCCCGAAGCCCGTGCTCATCAGGACCTTCGTGCCCACGGCCCAGCAGCGCGTCGAGGACGGACACACGAGGTGCGTCAGCATCAACAGGTCCCCGCCGGTGGAGGCGTCCTGCTTGTTCCAGCTCTTGCCGCCGTCCGAGGTCCGGAACCACACGGGCTTGCTGTTCCCCTGGCCGTCCGGCTCGACCCCGAAGCCCGTGACCTTGTCCTCGGTCGCGGCGGCCAGGCTGACGATGGCCGTGTCGCTCTGGGCGGTCTGGTACTGGGTCGCCCAGGAGCCGGCGAGGGCCGGTCCGGCCTGGACGACGAGCCAGACCGTCATCCATGCCGCGCGTGGAAACGTCCGTCCCATGGTGGATCCTCCCCGAGAGAACAGGTCCCGGACCCGTGTCCCTGTGCCGGAAGCACGCCGTCCCAGGCGTCCACGTGGACGTGGACGATTCCCAACCGGTCCGATTCGCCGGCGCCCACGCGCGACCCGGCGGCACCCGGCGAAACGCGCGGTCATTCCTCCCCGATGCCCATGATTTCCTCGATGTTCGGAACGAGGATGATCTCGATTCTGCGGTTCTTGGCCCGGTTCTCCGGGGTGTCGTTGGGCTCGACGGGCGCGTACAGGCCGTACCCGGCGGCCGACAGGCGCTCGGGTGGCATCCCCTGCTCGATCATGAAGAGGGTCACCTCCAGGGCCCGATTCACGGACAGGCGCCAGTTCGTCAGCGGCGACCCGGTGTCGTCCGTGTGCCCGGCGACCTGGAAGTGCCGCCCCTCCAGGGTCGCGAGGATCGGGGTCAGTTGCGCGAGGGCCGCCTCGCCGTCCGGTTTCAGTTGATACCGTCCGACGTCAAACAGGACCTGCTCCGACATCTCGACGATCAGGAGCCCGCGGCTGGTGCGCACGCGCAGTTTGCCCGCGGCCTGCATCTCTTGCAGTTTCGCCTTCAAGGTATCCAGGGCCGCCTTGCGCTTCTGGGCCTGCCGGCGCAGTTCCTCCATGCGTTCGAGGGCGGTCTTGAGGTCCTGCGAGAGGACCCCCTTCTCCTGGCCGAGGCGCGCGAGTTCGTCGGTGAGGCGGCGCTTCTCGCCGATGAGGACCCCCTTGTCGCGTTCCAGGTCCTTGATCTGCTGTTGCAGGGCCTGGACGTCGCGCTGATAGACGTCCTTCGAGATGCCGCATCCGGCGACCGCCGTGGCTGTGAGCATCATCAGAGGCCAGTTCTTCCGCACGGTTCACCTCCCATCCGATTGAAGCATGCTGATCGCAAGGCCCATGAAACACAGACCCGCGATGCCGAACGATACCAGCCCCGCGAGATTCTGCAAGGACGACTCCGTGCCGATCAAGTAGGTCCCGCCGAAGAAAAACGTGGGGAACAGAAACCCGAAGACCAGGCGGTTGGTGCGTGCGTGCAGGCCGCGCTGGCGGGCCTCCTCGTGCAGGGACTGGACCTGGATCGCCATCTCGCCGCGGCGGACCTTGCGCAGGATGCGGCGAAGGTCGTGGGGGGCCTCGCGGAGCAGGCTGGCGCCGTCCAGGACGGTCCGCAGGAGCGCCTGCGAGTGCCGGCGCGCGTCGAGCGTCCTCCGGACGTACAGTTCCGTCAGGAGGGGGCGCACCGCCGCGAGCGGTTCGAACTCGGGATGGACCTCGCGCCCGATCCCCTCCATGATGGCGATGGCCTTTCCGACCAGCAGGAGGTCCGCGGGGAGGACCACGTGGTGGCGCCGGGCGACCTCCACGCTCTCGGCCAGGAAGGACGACAGGTCGATCGCGCCGATGCTGCTCCCCGACCAGCGGTCCAGGATCGCCCGCAGGTCCCCGCGCAGGGCGCGCACGTCCGTGTCGTCCCCGATCAGGTCGGCGTCCGCCAGCACGGCGACCATCCTCTCGACATCGCCGGTCACCAGGGCCACGAGGTAGGTCAGGAGTTCGTCGAGGCGCTCCGGTTCGATGGACCCCATCATCCCGAAGTCGAGCAGCACGATGGTCCCGTCCGGCCGGATGAAGAAGTTTCCCGGGTGCGGGTCCGCGTGGAAGAAGCCGAACTCGAAGATGGACCGCATGGTCACGCGCATCCCGACCTCGACCAGGGACCCGAGGTCCACGCCGAGGCGCCTGAGCCCCTCGACGTCCGTGACCTTGACCCCGTCCACGTGCTCCATGACCAGGACCCGCCGCGTGCACAGGGCCGGGACCGGCTCCGGCACGAACAGGCGCGGCTCGTCCGCGAACATCCGCTTGTAGCGGACCATGGCGTGCATCTCGGACAGGAAGTCCGTCTCGCGGTTCAGGGAGCGGCGGAACTCCTCGACGAGGGCCCGGGGCCGGAAGGGGCGGACCTCCGGGAAGCGACGTTCCAGGAGCGCCGCGACGCCGGCCAGGATGCGCAGGTCCGCCTGGACCACGTCGCGCAGGTGGGGGCGCTGGACCTTGACGACCACGTCCCGCGACGCCTCGGGGGCGTCGGGGCCGACGCCGACTCCCGCCTGAAGGCGGGCCCGGTGGACCTGGGCGATGGACGCCGACGCGATCGGTTCTTCCTCGAACGATTCGAAGACCTCGTGGATCGGGCGGCGGAGGTCCGCCTCGACGGTCGCGCGCACCTCGTCGAAGGGGAACGGCGTCACGTGGTCGTGCAGGCGCTTCAGTTCCAGCACGAGGCTCATGGGGAGCAGGTCCGGCCTCGTGGCCAGGACCTGGCCGAACTTGATGAACGTGGGGCCGAGTTCCTCGAGCACCCGGCGGATGCGCGTCTCGATGGGGACGGCCTCGATGTCGGGAGGGGGACGCCGGAGCAGGGCCGCCGTCCACGCCCGCAGGCGCGCTGGCCAGCCGAGCCGGACCGCCACGTCCGCGAATCCGTGCCGCACCAGGACGCCCGCGATCCGGCGCACGCGGCCCAGGTCGCGCAGGCGCCAGGGCGCCAGGAACAGGCCTTGAAGGCTCATCCCGGTTTCTCCCGCGATCGGGACCACTGGTCAAGCCAGGACCGCAGCAGGGCCAGGACCGCGGCGCCCCCCGGGCCGGACACGGCCGCGCCCAGCAGACCCCCGAGCATCTCGCGGACGCGCTCGCGGTCCTCCGCCCCGGCCCGTTCCGCGGCCTCGAGCCGGGCCAGGACCTCGCGCCGGACCCGGTCCAGGTGCTCGGGCCCGAGTCCGCGCCGCACCTCGTCGCGCTCGAAGATGGCCGGCGCCACGTGCTCTCGCAGGAACGCCGCGACCAGGGACTCGAGCCCGCGCCGGGTGCGTTCATCGTTCATGGCCGGTTCCCCGTCGCGCCGCCACCCGTGTCGCTGCCCGGGGAGGTTAGCACGATCTCCCGCCGCAGGGCGAGCATCTCGCGGACGACCCGGAGGATTCCGCGGGCGGACAGGACCTTGCTGCGGCCGTGCGCGCGGGCCGAGGCCTCGATGGTGACCCAGGCGGGCTTCACGCCGAGGCGCAGGAACTTCAGGGGGACCTCGACGTTGACCAGGAAGGTGTCCGACACGATGCGGATGCGGTCGAGCAGGGCGCGCCGGAAGACCATGGTCCCCGTGAACTCGCAGCGGTTGCCGAGGATCAGCCGGGCAATCGTCCAGTACGCCCGCGTCACGGCGAAACGGACCAGGCCGTCCCCGCGACGGGCGTAGGTGGACAGGACCAGGTCGTGGTCGGACAGGTGCGGCAGGAAGCGCTCCAGCGTATCCGGGCGGACCTGGCCGTCCCCGGGGAGTTGCGTCACGAAGTCCAGGGAGGCGGCCTGATAGCCGCTGCGGATCGCCACGCCCATCCCGAGGTTGCGGGGGTGATGGACCACGCGGACCCGCGAGTCCTCGCGGGCCAGGGCGTCCAGGACCGCGCCGGTCCCGTCCCTGGAGCCGTCGTCCACGGCCACGACCTCGCCCTGCCCCACGCACCGGTCCAGGAAGGCCAGGGTGGCGCGGACCTGGGCCTCGATGGCCGGCCGCTCGTTGTAGGCCATGATCACCACGGAGATCGAGATCGGACTGCGCTCCACGGACGCCTCATCCCGGACCGCCACCCGTAGTGTAGTCGGATCGCGCGGGCGGCGCTCGGGCGACCCCATTGCAAGGTCGCGACTTGGTCCCATCAGGGTTCCCCTGGAGACGCGAGCACTGCTCGCGCCAGCCCGCGCCCGATCGCACAGGCAACCGCGGACTGCCCGGCGAGGTCGTGACGGGGGACAGGTTCAGAAGACGGGTTCAGTGGACAGGTTCCGTGACAGGGACAGGGACCGGGGACAGTGACAGGGGTCAGTGACAGTGTCAGTGACAGTGCCACGTTGGACGCGGGGGACGGGGCATGACGACAAAGCCACGTGCGCCGCGACGCCGGATCCCGTATGACGGCCGCCACCACAGTCCGGGCGGGGCGGGAGAAGTCGCGTGGCGATGACCCGTGGAAGGCCCGGCGGATGATAGAATCACCATCGGATTCTGGCTCGGGAGGTCGCCGCCATGACACGCCACGTGATCGGATTCCTCGTCGGACTGCTCGCCGCGTCCGCGGCTCGCGCGGACGTGAAGGTCCTGAAGCACGACGAGTTCTCATCGGACCTCTTCGAGGCGGTCGGACAGGTCCAGGGGCAGTCGCTGCCGGTCCAGCCGGGATTCGCGCAGGACGAGGCCTACGGTCTGATTTTTCCCATCGCGGCCGGGTCGTACCCGGTCAAGGTCCTCGGGCTTCAGATGCTCTTCGCCGCGCCGCCCAACGACCCGGACCTGAAGGCCCACCTGCGCATCGAGTTCTACTTCGACCCCTCGGTCGGCCCGGCCCCGTCCAAGGCGGAACCCGACTGGGCGGTCAGCACGGAAGACCTGTACGACCCGAACACGGGCGGCACCGGCTTCCCGATCCAGGGGGGGGTTGGGGCCCAGATTGACTTCGACTGGAGCGACCCCGCGAACCACCCGCCCCTGATGACCTCCGGGAACCTGTGGGTGGTCCTGAGGTTCTACGAGGCCCCGCAGGACCTGTCCGAGGAATGGGGGTCGTTGCAGTGCCTCCAGAATCAGGACTTCGGCCTGTGCGGCTGCCAGAAGATCGGGGTCCTGGGGGACCACGCGATCACCCCCAAGGTCAACGTGGTCCATCACATGACCGCCGGGTGTTCCGGGGGGATGACCTGGAGTTACGCCGAGGACCTGGGCGTGACCGGGGACGCGATCGTGCGCGTCAAGGTCGAGACCGCGGGCACGTGCGTGCCGGATTGTTCCGGGAAGCAGTGCGGCGACGATGGCTGCGGGGGGACGTGCGGGACGTGCCCGGCGGGGGCGCACTGTTCTGCGGGGGTTTGCGTCTCGGACTGCGTGCCGAACTGCACGGGGAAGCAGTGCGGCGACGATGGCTGCGGGGGGACGTGCGGGACGTGCCCGGCGGGGGCGCACTGTTCTGCGGGGGTTTGCGTCTCGGACTGCGTGCCGAACTGCACGGGGAAGGAGTGCGGAAGCGATGGGTGCGGGGGGTCGTGCGGGACGTGCGGCGCGGGCGAGGTCTGCGAGGGCGGGACCTGCGTGGCCGCGTCGGGCGTGGTGGTCCTTGAGGTGTCCCCCGCGTTCGGCTGGGACGACGAGGAGACGCCCATCTCCGTGGCCGGACACGGATTTCAGCCGGGGCTGACGCTGCGGCTCGGCGGGACCCTCCTGGGCGCGATCCAGGTGGTCGGAGAAGGCCTCGCGACCGCGGTGGTGCCCGCGGGCATGGCGCCGGGGACCTACACCCTGTTTGCGAGCAACCCGGACGGGTCGTCAGGGTTCCTGAAGGATGCGTTCGAGGTGCGGGAGCGGCCCGTGGCGGCCGACCATCCGACGGGCGACACCGGCCCGACGCCGGCGGACCTGCCGCCTGCGGACCCGGGGGCCCCGGACGTCGGCCCAGGCGACCCCGGGCCGACCGACTCGGGTCCTGCGGACCCGGGCACGCCCGCGCGGACCGGGGGCGGGGGAGGGTGCTCGGCCGGGGCGGCGGGCGCGTTCGCCCCGTGGTGGATGGGCCTGGCCGGGATGCTCCTGTTCCGCCGGCCCCGGAGGGATGCCCGTTGACGGGGACCGACCCCTTTCAGGTGTTCGATGCCCACGTCCACGTCGGGCACTGGCGGACCCCGGACTTCGCGGGCCGCGACAGCGACCTCGCGGACGTGACGCGGGTCCTGCGGTCCTGCGGGGTCACGGGCGCCCTGGTGATGCCCACGGACTCCGGGGACAACGATGCGCTCCTGCGGGAGGTCGTCCGACACCGGGGCACGCCCGGTGCGGCCCCGGCCCTGTTCTTCGCGGCGTGGGTCCGGCCCGATGATGATTCGTTGACAGACTTTCTTGCAAGGAACCTGTCACACGTCAGCGCCCTGAAGATCCACCCCTCTTTCAACCGCCTCCCCATCACGGACCCGGCCTACGCGCCGTTCCTGGCCCTGGCGGAGCGCCGTCGCCTGCCCGTGGTCGTCCACTGCGGTCGCTGGCGGGAGGTCGCGGGGTGGGAAAAGGCCGTCGAGGTCGCCGAGCGTCACCCGGACATCCCCATCGTCCTGTCCCACATGGGCGGGGACTCCCCGACCCTGGTCCTGGGCGCGGCCCGGGCGATCCGCGAGCGCGCCCTTTCCAACGCCCTTCTCGGCACCGAGAGCATCCGCGAGTACTGGCTGGTCGCGCAGGCCCTGGACCTCGTGGGTCCCGAACGCCTTGTCTTCGGCAGCGACCACAACCTGAACCATCCCGCCTCGTTCCTCGCGGTCATCGAGGCCCTGGACCTCGCCCCCGCGGAACGCGCACTGATCCTCGGGGGGAACGCGAGGAGGCTGCTGGGGGCGGCGGGGAAGTCCGTGAGGTAACGAGGTCGTCAATCCGGCGTGTCGCCATCCAGGAACCGCGCCACAGCGCGGTCATCCCTGGTCTCCGCGGTCTTTGGAGTCCTTCTCTTCGGGTGCATCGGGGTCGTGGCCCGGTTCGCGCGTCGCATCGTAGATCAGGAGTCCGTCCCGCAGGATGCGGTCCCGGAGACCCGCAGGCGCGTCCTCGATCGCGACCACCTGCACGTCCGCGTCCACGTTCCACAAGAGCCTGGCCGCGAATCCGTCCACGTCTTTCGGAAGGATGCCCTCGACCCCGAGGTCCACGTCACTGTGGGCGTGCACTCCCCCCCACGCCACGGACCCGAACAGGAAGACCCGGGTGGCCCCGAATTCGCGGGCGACGTCCGGGACGGCGGACCGTACCTGGGCGAGGAGCGCCTCCCGCCGTGGGTCGGGGGTTTGCGCCTGCCTCGCGTGTCGCCTCAGGAGGACCCGCGCCGTCTCTTTGGGGTTGACCGGCGCCATGACGCCAGGATGTCCGGGAGCAACGGCGTGCACAAACCCCTGTTCAGACGAGGTTCGCGAGGTGTCCCGCAAGCCGCCCGGCCAGGCGCCGCAGGTCGTGGTGCTCGCGGACCCAGGCGCGGCCCCGCAGGCCCATCGCCATCCGCTCCGCCTCGGAGGTCCGCACCAGGCTCGCGACCGCGTCCGCCAGGGCCTCGGGGTCCTCCGGGGGGACGCTTGGGCCCGCCCCGGCCTCCGCGACCGGGTTGTTCGCGGAGGCGCACGCGAAGACCACGGGCCGCGCGGCCAGCAAGTAATCGAAGAGCTTGTTCGCGCTGATCCCGTAGCGCCGGAGGACCGCCATGTCCGTCAGGTGGAACACGAAGGCGTGGGACTCGGCGGCCAGGGGCGCGAGGTCGCGCTTGGGGACCGGGTCGAGGAAGGCGACGTTGTCGAGGCCGAGGGAGGCCGCGAGGTCGCGCAACGCGGGCTTGCGGTTCCCGTCCCCGACCAGGCGGAAGCGGACCGGCGCGCCCCGGGCCTTCAAGAGGGCCGCGGCCCGGACCACGGTGTCGAGCCCGTTGGCCGGGCCGTGCGCCCCGAAGTAGGACACGGTGAAGGGGCCGCCGGACGGGGGAGGGGAGGGTTCCGGGAAGAGGTCGGTGTCCACCCCGTTGGGGATGTACCAGATGCGACCCTCCGGGATGCCGTGCCCTTGCAGGTACGACGCCATCCCCGGGAGCAGCGTGATGACCGCCGAGGCGTCCCGATATAAACGCAATTCAATATATTTCAAGTAAATGTAAATCGGGTGAAGCCGGGACAGGGCCCCGATGTCCACGAGCGTGTCCGGCCACAGGTCGCGCACCTCGAAGACGAAAGGGACCCCCAGGCTTCGGGCGAGCCGGCGGCCCGCGTCCGCCGCGTGCAGGTGCACGCAGGAACCGATGACGACGTCGGGCGGGTCGAGGCCGTCCGTGGACCGCGCCACCCCGTGCCGGAACGCCAGCATGCTCCGGAATCGTCCCGCCAGGGAGCAATACGGGTTGGTCCGGACGAAACGGAAGCGGACCCGCCCCTCGACGAGGTCCGTGTACCTGCGACCCTCCGGTACCTTGCACGTCACGTGTCGTCCGTCCGGAAGGGCCGACGCGAAGACTGTGACCTCTTGTCCCGCCTCGGCCAGGAAACGGGCCAGCACGGCGTGCCGAGTCCCGGCGGCCCCGACCTCGGGCACGGCGTAGTGATTGATGATCCAGATCCGCATCCTGCGACCCCTCAACGGGCCTGTCTCCCCGGCCCGACGGCCTGCGGTCCAGCCGCGTCGGTTGCCCTCCTGGCGGCCTCTTGCCGCATCACCGAGACGGCCGCCATGCTCGTCGAGAACAGAAAGAAGACCGAACGAGAACTCGCGACGCTGTATGCGGTCGTCGAGGCGATGGCCCCATAGGCGGCCAGGATGAACCCCGGGAGGGAGGCCCACTCCACGCGTTCGTGAGCCGGGAAGACGGGCCTGCGCGCCCACGAGACCACCACCAAGACCCCCATGGTCAGAAAACACAGGACTCCGAGCAGCCCACCGGAAAAGAGGATCTCCAGGAGTAGGCTGTGCGGTTGGACGCCTTCCCGGAACTCGCACACCCCGATTCCCTGGCCCAGGATGAGCCCCCGGTTCCACGTATCGAGCACGAAGTCCCACGCTCGAAAACGATAGTCGAGGCTTGGCGTCCTTTCCACGGTCTCCAGGTCTCCCAGGCCTGCAATCCGTTCCAGGCCGGGGTCGGCCGGCAACAGGAACCACACCGCCAGGAAGACCACAGGGGCGATCAGGACGGCAGAGGTCTTTCCGGGAAAGGAATCGCGCCGCGCGAACAGGAGCACTAGCAGCGTAGGAATCGCATGCAAGAACGGCCCCCGGGACCCGGAATGAGCCATGCCGGCCAGGGCGATCAGGAGCCACAAGAGGGTGAGGATACGCGCCGAAAGGCCTTTGGAACGCTGGAAATGCGGGGACATCGCCGCGACGATGAGGATTCCGAACGCGCAAACCCTTCCGACTCCGATCATGTCCGTTTCGGACAGGAAGATCCCCCGCGACGAACCGTAACTGAGCGGCGAAAACAGCGAGGTCAGGCTCACGAGCATTGTGGTGAACAGCAGGGTCCGCCACAGGACCATCAGGTCCTCGGTCGTGCGGATCAGAAACGCCGGAACCACGACGGCGACCCCTCCGAACCCCAGGAGTTGGAGATACTCGCGCATGGCCCATCCGGAATACAGCGGAGTCGAAAGATAGAGCACGGCGAGCAGGCCGCCGAACGAGAGATACAAGGACCAGGGGATGGAAACTCGAAACACGGGGCGTCGCAGAGCGGAACCGACCGCCGCAACCAGTGCGAGAAGGCTCACAATCACGGTATAGTCGAACTTCTCGAACACGGAGAAATTCTCGAGAAACCACGCCTTGAACATATTCGACATGTAAAAAGGAACGGCCAGGGCGACCGGCGACTTCCGGGCGAACCACAGGATTCCCAGGAAGAAGATCATCACGACGAAGACTCGTTCGCCTTCGGTGATGAGAACCGGCACCCCGCACCTCCTTCTCGACCCAGACGAGCCGGGTCGGCGTCCTGTCAGGGGACGCGCGCGTCATGCCCCCCGCGGGCCGCGGCCAGGACCTCTTCGCAGAGGGTACGATAGCGGTGGGTGAAGTACCAGTAGTGCCAGTTGATCGTCAAGCAGCCCCCGTGGCGGCGCACTGCCTCGATGACCCGCGACACCACGACGCGACGGGCTCCGGGAGCGAGGTTGTACACGGCCTTGTCCATGATCGCGATGGGATACTCCACGAGGTCCAGCGCGCGCCGAGATTCGAGGTCGAACACGACGTGGGGCCGCGTGGTCCCGGTCCGGAACCCGCAGCGATCCGCAAACCCCGCGGAGGAGTCGAACCGCGCGCCCACCTCCTGGGCGAGGCGCGCCGTCCACGGGACCTCGAACCGAAGAAAGTGCGTACGGACGCCGCGCGGCGTGGCAGCGAGGGCGTGGGCGAGGAGGTCCCATTCCCGACGCAGCAAACTGGCGTCCACGGCGGCATCCAGGCCGGTGTGCAGTCCGATGCGGTGTCCGGCGTCCCGGATGGTCGCGAGGGCTTGCCGCGTGCCCGGGGCCAGGACGTCGTAAGCCGCGTCGTCCCGGTGCGTCCCGTTCGCCATGAAGAAGAAGTGCGAGGTCAGGCCGTGTCGTTCCGCCAGGTCGAGGATGTGGCGGACGCTCCCGAAGGGGAGGGGGCGTTCGAGACGGGCGGCGACCGCGTTCGCCCCGAGTTCGAGGGCCGTCCGTGGCGACCGATGTCTCAAGACGTCCCGGGCCATGCCCCGGGCCGTGTGGGTCCAGAAAGGACCCCGAACGACCCGAAACCCTGAGTCCACGTCGTGGGAGAACAGGACCTGGAAGCGCGTGGGCCGGCTCGGGGGCCGGCCGAGCAGGCGCCCGAACCAGACCGCCAGGAGTTCGCGGTACTCGTCCACGGGGGCCCGGTCCGCCAGTCCCGCTCGGACCAGGGACAGGCGGTCCTCCGGGACACGGCCCCAGGCGTCGCGCTCCCCGATCAACGCCTCCTCGTACCGCGTCAGCCAGAAGAAGGCCGAGGCGACCAGGTCCAGGCGCGTCCGCAGGCACCGGCGTTTCCCGTCCTGCCGCCAGGCCACCGGTGGGTCCTCCCCGCTGACAACGAAAGGGACGACCGCCGACTGCCCGGCCGACGGGCCGTTTCCTTCGAGGAGCGCAGGTGGCACACGCGGATACGGCATCGCGGGCAGACTTTCCGTCCGCCCGTAGCGCTCCCAGAAGCCGCGGGCGGCTTCCACGTGGAGGCGGGCCGCGGCTGGAAGGTCCTGGAAGCCGGTTCCATACGACCAGGCGACGGCACCCGCGCGTTGGAGGGCCTCCGCGTCACCTCCGGTGCCTTCCGTGACCTCGAAACCCAGCGGCTCGGCCAGGACGCGCATCGCGTACAGTGCGGCCTCGGGGACCGAGCAATCCGTGAACAGGTGGATTCGCGGCGTCATCGGGTCGTCCAGGTGTCCGGAAGCCGTGTCCGCACGAAGGCGGGCAGGCCCTGAAGGGTCCGGCGGCGGGCTGTCCGCAAGATGCGCAGGGCTCGGGCCGGCCAGTACCGCCAGGCCGCCTCCTGGTAGAAGTCCCAGTTTCGGCGACACGATTCGCACCCGAGGTCTTCGCAGAAGAAAAAGGTGGGATCCCGCCGGAGGATCTCCATATCCACGCTCAACGTCTTCGACAGGACCCCGAGCATGCAGTCCGCGGCGGCCACCCGTCCCTCCGTGATCGCGCCGGCCGCGCGGTACGCTGGGTAGAAACGGTGGAATCCACGCGAACACCCCGCCGCGTCGTTGCGGACGTACAGACCCACGGAGCCGTCGGGAAGGCGGTACCGGACTCCGTAACGGCCCACGGTTCGGTTTCCGAAACCCAGGAGGTGCTGGGCCACGTGCACGGTCGAAAACCCAGGGCTCTCGAACAGACGACCCACCAGCAGCATCTTCCCGCGGTGGTGCTCCGCGAGCCGCCGCACCGGGTCGAACAAGGGCGATTCCGGGCCGTGGTCCTCGAGGGTCATTCGGGCGAAGTCCCCCACTCCCACGAACGAGTTCGTCGGGTGTCGGCTACGGACCGAACCGGGGAGACCTAGCAGGTAGTTGGCCAGACCGCCCGTCTCCGCCGGGGTGTCTCGGTCGAAGACAACGTGAACCGCCCGGCCGCGCAAGGGAAGCGGGAACTGCCGGGTGAACGCGAGCGCGTACAACGAGCCGGACGGGCCGACCACGTCGAGGAGCGCCCCGACCAGCGTCTCGGCCGGCCGCCGGATTCCGAGGGAACGCAGCGAGACGCGCAGGACCACGTGGTCGCCCTCGCGGATCCCGAGCGCGGACAGATCCCGGCGCAGACGTTCGCGGTCGGGCTCCACATCTCGTACGTTCATGGCTTCTCTTGGACCGGCTCGACGCGACCCGACGGAGACCCGGCCGAGGGCCGAGAGCCGACCCCCGGGAGGGTGCACACGAGGATCCGTCGCTTTCCGGCCGGGGTCAGTTCGATGTCATCCACGTGCCGGAAGACCAGGTGGACCTCGTCGCCCAGGAATCGGCGCAGGCTGCGCTCGATGTGGGTCTCGGTGGCCGTCGTGAAGGATCGTGTCGGAACGATGCGGACCTCGATGGCATCCGGTCTGTCCTGATACAGCTGGTACGCGCGAACCTGGTCATGGATGGAACCGAAGACGAGGGTCACGTTCGCGATCGTGACCCGGCGGCCGTCGGGCGTGACGAGGATATCCCCGGTCCGACCGTGGATGCGACGAAACTTCGGCAGGCGCACGCCGCACGGACAGGGATCGCCGTCGGGCATCCACTCAGCGAGGTCGCCCAAATCGTACCGCACCATGGGCCAGACCCGGTTGAAGAACTGGGTGACCAGGACCCGGCCCGTCCTGCCGGGTGGGACCGCGCGACCCCGCTCGTCCACGACCTCGACATACTTCGCATGTTGAAAGACGTGCAGTCCCTGATGGGCCCGGCATTCGATCGCGATGGGGGTCTCCGCGCCCCCGTAGCCGTCGAAGGGCTCGATGCCAAAGGCCTCCCGCACCAGGGCGCGCTGGTGGTCGAGGAGCGTCTCGCTCGAGGTCCAGACGACGCGGACGCTCGGGACCTTCCGGCCCGTCTCGATCATGCGGCGCGCCAGGAGTTCGATGGCCGAGGGATATCCATACAGGACCGGTGCGCGCATCTGGTTCAAGGTGAGAATGTACGAATCCATGAGGTCGTCGCTGAGATACGGTGCGGGAAGGCTGCGGAGGTTCCTGAAGTAGGTGTTGACGAACTGGATGAAGGGGAGACGCCAGTCCTTCCAGTAGGTGAGCCCCGCGATCTTGACGATTCGGTCCCCGGGCCGGATTCCCAGCCAGTCGTAGCAGCGCCGGACCACGGCCTCGAACCACGCGGCCTCCTCGCGGGACAGGAAGAACGGCGTGGGTACCCCGGTCGAACCCCCGGTGTTGCCGCGCTTGATGCCGCGGCGGGAAAGGCCTTCCGCGAACAGTTCGTGAGCATGGGCCCGGATGTCGTCCTTGGTCAGGGCAGGGACAACCTCGAGTTGAGAGGGGTCGTCGAATCGGGAGGGGTCGAATCCGACCTCGCGGAAGCGGCGGCGGTAGAACGGCACGTGACGGTCGCAGTGAACCAGGATGTCGCGCAGGCGTTCGACCTGCCAGGAACGCAGCCGCTCAGGGTCCCACCCTTCGCGTTCCTCGAGTACGCGCTTGAGGGGGTCGATTCGCTTTCCGAAGCGCCACAGGTCCACGAAGGGAATCGTGGCGTCGAAGACGAACCCATGGATGTTCAACGCCGTCCTCCTTGCCATCGTCGTCCGCAGTCCGGCGTCGCACCCCGCGTCCTGGGGCGGAGTTTACCTCGACGGTCCATGAGGGGCAAGCGAGCGAGGACCCCGACCGCACGGTTGACAGGGAATCCAGGTTCCATTAGCCTTCGCGCGGTTTTCAGGGATGTTTCGAATGCGAGAATTCCCGCCGGACAGCGTGACGATCTTGACGCTGCACCGGTCGGACGATTCCCGCGTGTTCGCGCGGCAGGCCAGGACTCTCGCGAGGGTCATGCGCCGCGTGAGGCTGGTCACGCCTCGGGGTCAACCGGGGCGCCTGGACGGGGTGGAGGTGGAGGTCGTGCCCGCGCCTTCATCCCGGGCCGAAAACTTTCTGGTCACCCCGTGGAGGCTTCTGCGGCAGTTCCTGCGCAGTCCCACGCGATTCGTCTATCTTCACGACGCGCCCCTCCTGTCCCTGGCCCCGCTCCTTGGGGCCCTCGGCTTCGATGTCGTGTACGACGTTCATGAGGACTACGCGAACATGCTTCGCCACCGGGACTGGATTCCAGCCCCGCTGCGCGCCCCGGCCGGATTGCTGGCCGGAACCTACGAGAAGTCCTGCGCCCGGCTCGCGCGCGCGGTCGTGACCGCCACGGCCCCCCTGCTCGATGGGTTTCCGCATCGCGAGAAGGAGGTGGTTTACAACCTGCCGACCCTGGACTTGATCGAAAACGGGGCCCGACAGACGACCCCATGCAGCCGGCGCGAGTTCGACGTGGTCCACCTCGGGTCCCTGTCGGACCCGCGTCTGGATTTCTTCGCGCGCGTGGTGGAGTCCCTCGTGGGGATGCGACCGGACCTGCGGGTGCTGGTCATCGGGTTGCTACCCCACCAGGTCCCGCGGCTGCGAAACCGTTTCCCCGAGGGGCTGGTGACGATCATCGCCCGCGCGCCGCACGCGGACGTGCCGGGCCTGTTGGGCCGCTGCAAGGTCGGGGTGGACATCCACCCGTGGCTCCTGCCGCACCTCGCCCTGGCGGTTCCGGTGAAAATATTTGAATACATGGCATGTGGGTGCGCGGTCGTGACCTCGCACCTGCCCGAGTTCGAGCGCCTGATGGCACCGGAGGACCTCGGCCGGATTGCGGTCATCCAGGGTGACGACCCCGCGGCATACGCCCGCGCCGTGGCGGGCCTCCTCGGGCGACCCGCGGACCTGGACGAGACGGGCCGGGCGTTGCAGCGGTGCGTGGCCGAGCGCTACACGTGGGAGCGTGAGCAGGAACGGCTCGTCGGTTTGTTTCGGCGCCTGTCCGAGACCCCGGAATCCCGCCGGGGCCGGTGGGTCCGGCGGCTCCTGGGGGGACGAAGGTAGTGCGGTTCACCCTGGCTCTCGTGGGCGACCTCCTGTTCAGCCACCGGGTGCGGGAGGCGCAGGGGGCCGACCCCCTCGCCCCGTTGCGGCCCGTGGAACCCCTCTTGCGTGCCGGCGACCTCCGGATCGCCAACTTCGAGACCCCGATCAGCCAGGAGCGTCGCGTGGTTCCGGGCGCAAGACCCGACTACTTCGCGCTCCCGGCGGCCGCGGATGCCGTGGCCGCGGCGGGATTTCAACTGGTCTCGCTCGCGAACAACCACATCCTGGACTTCGGGCCGGAAGGGGTGGAACGGACCCTCCGCGAACTGGACCGGGTCGGGGTCGCCTGGTGCGGCCTGGAAGGGGAGGGGATCGGGGACCGGGTCGAGGCACGGTGGACGGCCCCGGACGGGAGCACGGTCGCGGTCCTTGCGTACTGCGGGATGCGAAACGTCGCGGTCCCGGACCGACGGGATCGCACGGTCCCGCCCGACCTGGAGCGGGTGCGGCGCGACGTGGCCCGGGCCCGACAGGAGGGGTGCGCGGTCGTGGTCGCGATCCACGAGGGCAGTGGTCCCTGGCCCTCGCCGGAGGTGGAGCGCGCGGCGAGGCACGCCGTGGAGGCCGGGGCGTCCGTGGTGGCGATCCACCACGCCCATGTCCTGGGCGGCATCGAGAGGGTGGGGGACGGCCTGATCGCCTGGGGGCTCGGGAACTTCCTCGCGGCGACGAACAACTTCTCGGACGAGCGGCGCGAGGGGATGGTCCTGCGCTGCACCCTGGAGGGGCATCGGGTGGTGGACCATGAGTTCGTGCCGACGTGGGTCACGGAGGAGGCGTGCGTGGTCCCCGCCCCGCCGGAGGTCGAGGCCCGGGTCCGGGCGCGGGTCGCGAAGATGTCGCGGGCCATGGCCGAGGGCCGGGGAAGTGAGATGTACCAGGCCTCGGTCACGCCGGACCGGGTGGCAGGACGACTTCTGGAGGCCGTACGCGAGGCCTTCCGGGGCGGGGGGAGGAACCTGTGGCCGACGATCAAGGCGCTCCGGCCCCGTCACGCCCGGTTTGTGTGGCTCGGGGTCCGGTCCCTGGTCCGACGAGTGTTGACGAACCATTGACATCAAGACGACATTCCATCATCATGGTGGCGGTCCCGAGGAGGTGAGCGATGGTCAGGACCCAGATACAACTGGACGAGGAGACCTTCGAGACCGTTCGCGGCATCGCGTATCGGGAACACCTCTCCATCAGCGAGGTCGTCCGGAGGTGTCTGCGTCAGGCCCTGAAGGGCGGTCAGCACGGGGCGCGGCGACGAAAGTTGACCTTCATCGGAGCGGGCGCCTCCGGCCGGGCGGACCTCTCCGAGAGACACGACGAGGCGCTTGCGGAGGACTTCCGGTGACCTTCGTGGACACCTCCGCGTTCTTCGCAGCGGCGGACCGGGACGACCGCCACCACGAGGAGGCGACCTCGGCCCTCCGGGATGCCGTCGAGCGCGGCGAGGAACTCCTGACCCATTCGTTCGTCGTGGTCGAGACCGCAGCCCTCTTGCATCGGCGGATCGGGCAGGACGTGGCGAAGAAGTTCTTGAACGACCTGGACCTGTTTCGAGTCGTGTGGGTGGACGATCACCTGTATCGCGCAGGCGCCGAGCGGTACGCGAAGTCTGGCCGGACGGGGCCGAGCCTCGTGGACTGCGTGAGTTTCGCCCTGATCCGCCGGTGGAGGGTCCGGTCGGTTCTCGCCTTCGACCGCCACTTCGAAGAAGAGGGCTTTGAGGGGGTGTCGAAACGGTCCCCCGGATGACGCTCCAGGCTGAAAGATGCGCAACCCATCACGGACGCAGCGCCGCCTGATCGTGAACGCGGACGGGTACGGCCTGTCTTCCGGCGTGAACCGGGCGATCGAGGACGTGTGTGCCTCGGGGTTCGTGCGCAGCATCAGCGTCAACGCGAACGGCCCCGCCGTCGAGGAACTCGCGGGTTTCGTGCGCCGGTTTCCGGACGTGGGTGTGGGCGTGCACTTCAACCTGGTCGTCGGGCGACCCGTGCTCGACCCCGCGCGCGTGCCCACGCTCGTGGACGAGACCGGCGAGTTCTGGGGCGAGGCCTTCCGCAAGCGGGCCTGGAGCGGGCGCCTGAAGAAGGCCGAGATGGAGGCCGAACTCTTCGCGCAGGTCGAGAGGCTCGAAGGACTCGGCGCCGCGCTTGACCACTGGGACAGCCATGAGGGGACGCACGTGGTCCCGCCGTTCCTCCAGGCCGCCATGCGGGTCGCAGGCCGCAGGCGACTCCGTTTCATGCGCTGTCACGACTACTGGCTTCCGACCGGTCAGGTCTGGCCGGTCCTGCGCTACTTCGGGCGGAATCCGGTCCGCCTTGGGACCTTCGCGGCTCGCCGGGCCGCGATGGCGCTGTTCCGGGCCCGGGGGTTCCGGATGGCGGACCGCTCGGTCCTGCTCGGGGCGTTGCCGGGGACCGCGCCGCACGCCGCCGCGACCTGGCGTCTCCTTCTGGAGGTGCTGCCGCCGGGCACGACTGAGGTCTGGTGCCACCCGGGTTATCCGGACGAAGAGTTGCGTCGCCTGGTCACCCTGGTGGAGACTCGGGAGGGCGAGGCCCGGGTCCTGCAGGACCCGGCGCTCGTCCGGATCGCGCGGGAACGCGGGGTCGCGCTGATCCGCTTTCGCGACCTGGCCGGAGGGGGTGGAGCATGAGCGCCACACGGCGCCTGATCGTCAACGCCGACGGCTTCGGTTTCACGGACGGAAACAATCGCGCCATCTTCGACTCGCTGAAGGCGGGGGTCGTCCGGAGCATCAGCGTCAACGCGAACTTCCCGGCCGTGGAGGAGGTCGCGCGCGTGACCCGCGAGTTCCCCCGAGTGAGCGTCGGGGTCCACTTCAACCTGGCCGTGGGACGACCCGTCTCGGACCCTGCGAGCGTGCCGTCGCTTCTGGGGCCGGACGGGCGGTTTCGGGACCGTGGGTTTGTCCGCGCCCTCCTCACCGGGCGGGTCCGGCTCGCCGAGGTCCGCCGTGAACTCGAAGCCCAGGTCGAGGTCCTGAAGCGGCTCGGCGTCCGGCCGACTCACTGGGACGGCCACAACAACGAGCACCTGCTCCCCGGATATTTCGAGGTGGCGATGGCCGTGGCCCGAGGCGCCGGCATCCCTCGGATGCGTACCAACCGCCATTTGCTGTTCGGCGGCGGGGCCTCCCCGGGCGCGGCGATTCTTCACTATCTGCATCATCCGGACCGGCTTGCCCGCCATCTCGTGGCGGCCGTGTGGATGCGGAGGGCCCGCAGGGCGGGTTTTCGGATGGCGGACCGGATGATCACCCCCATCGCCACGGTCCCCGGAACGCGCAAGACGGACCGCGCCATGTGGGAGGCCCTGTTCCGGTTTTTGCCGTCCGGGACCTCCGAGATCTACTGCCACCCGGGTTACCCGGACGACACGCTGCGCGCCTATGCCCGATACATCGAGGAGCGGGAGGCCGAGGCCAGGGTCCTGTCCGACCCGACCCTCGCGGAGGTCGCGGTCCGGGAGGGGGTCGAGTTGATCTCGTTCCACGAGGTGTGACCGGATGCCCTCGTTGAGACAGGCCGCCCTGGCCCTGTACCCGCGCCTGCCCATTGCGGCCCAGAACGCCCTGTGCACCCTGGAGGGCCTGCGCCGGCGCTGGTGGCGGTACGGGGGGCGGCAACCGGAGTGGGAGGCGTTTTTCCGAGAGGCCGCCTCGTGGCCCGAGGATCGGCTGCGGGCCTACCAGGACGAGCGCCTGCGCGCGGTCGTGGCCCATGCCGCAGCGCGGGTTCCGTACTACCGCGCGCGCTTTCGCGAGATGGGCCTCGAGCCCGGGGACATCCGGGGCGTCGAGGACATCGCCCGCCTGCCCGTCCTGACCCGCGAGGACCTGAGGCGCCACGGGCGCGACCTCGTGGCCGAGGGGTGGCCCCGCGGCCACCTCTGGTTCCATCCGTCCGGGGGCAGCACCGGGATGCCCATCACCATCGTGACGAGCCGCGAGGCCATGGAGATGGAGTACGGCTTCTACTGGGCCCGGCGCCGCCCCGGGGTGACCCGGCGCGACCCCTTCGCCACCTTCACTGCGAATCCCGTGGTCCCGGCCGGGCAGAACCGCCCGCCGTTCTGGAGGGACAGCTGGGCGACCCGCCAGCGGCTCTACTCGGTATTCCACCTGTCGGAACGCAACATTCCGGCCTACGTCGAGGACCTGAACGATCGTCCCTGCGCCTATTTCCAGGGCTACCCATCCGCGGTGGTCACGATTGCGCAATGGATTCTGCGCACGGGCTACCGCTTCACGAATCCGGTGCGGGCCTTCTTTTCGACCTCGGAGGTGCTGCAACCCGGCTGGCGCGAGGACATCGAGCGCGCGTTCCACTGCCGGGTGTGGGACCAGTACGGCCAGGGCGAGGCCGCGGGGTCCGTCACGCAGTACGACTGCGGCCACCTGCACGTGGATGGGGACTACGGGGTCGTGGAGCTCTGGCCCGTGGGCGAGGAGGACGGGCTCGTGCGCGCCGAGGTCGTGTGCACCACGCTGCACAACCTGGCGTGGCCCCTGATCCGGTACCGCGTGGGCGACCTGGTCCTGTACGACCCGCGCGAGACCTGCACGGCGCGCCCGTTCGGACCCGTGATCCGCCGGATCGAGGGCCGCACGTCCCAGTTCTTCACGCTCCCGGATGGCCGCCGCATCACGAGCCTGATGGGCCTCTCGATCCACTGCCGCAACGCCCGGAGCATCCAGGTCGTGCAGGAGCGGCCCGGCGCGATCCGCGTCCATGTGGTGCCCGCGCCCGAGTTCACGGATGCCGACCGCGATCACCTCCTGGGCGTGTTTCGGGGTCGCCTGGGCGACGAGGTCGGCATCGAGGTCGTGCTCGCAGACCGCCCCATCCTGACGCCTGCCGGGAAGTTCCTGGCGATCATCAACCGGGTCCCGGCGAGCGGCTCCTGAAGGAGGCCGGCGGCCAGAGTGGGCCATGACCGGTGGGGGCGGGCGGGGG
>DYKK01000347.1 GCA_020722625.1 Anaeromyxobacter dehalogenans | reverse complement strand
GTCTTCCCGCGCGGGGTCCTCGAAGCCATCGGCCACACGCCCCTCGTGCGGTTGCGGCGACTGTGCCCCCATCCCGGGGTCGAGGTCTGGGCCAAGGTCGAGAGCACGAATCCGGGCGGATCGGTCAAGGACCGGGTCGCCCTCTCGATGATCGAGGCGGCCGAGGCAAGCGGGCAGTTGACGCGCGACAAGGTGATCCTGGAGGCCACCAGCGGGAACACCGGGATCGGCCTGGCCCTGGTCGGGGCGGTCAAGGGCTACCGGGTCATGCTCGCGATGAGCGAGGCGGTCAGCCGGGAGCGCCGCCAGATCCTGTCCGCCCTGGGCGCGGAGTTCCTGCTCACGCCCGCCGAACTGGGGACGGACGGCGCGATCGAGGTCGTCTATCGCCAGCAGCGCCGCGAGCCAGGCCGCTTCTACATCCCGGACCAGTACAACAACCCGGCCAACCCCCTCGCGCACTACCACGGGACGGCCGCCGAGATCATCGAGCAAACGGACGGACGCGTGACGCACTTCGTGGCCTCGATGGGAACCACCGGGACCCTGATGGGATGCGCCGCGCGCCTCAAGGAGTTTCGCCCCGACATCGTGGTGGTGGGGGTCGAGCCGTACCTCGGGCACAAGATCCAGGGGCTCAAGAACCTGAAGGAGGCCTACCGGCCCGGCATCTTCGACCGCTCACGCCTGGACGAGAAGGTGAACGTCGCGGACGAGGACGCCTACGAGACGGCCCGCCTGCTCGCGCGCGAGGAGGGACTCTTCGTGGGGATGTCGTCCGGCGCCGCGATGTACGTCGCGCTCCAGAAGGCGAAAGACCTGAAGGAAGGGGTCGTCGTGGTGCTCCTGCCCGACGGGGGGGAGCGCTACCTGAGCACGACGTTGTTTCAGGTCGTGGTCCCGGTCTCGAACAAGAGTGAGATCAAACTGGAACTTTACAACACCGCCGCGCGTGCCCGGATGCCGTTCCAGCCGATCCAGGCGGGGGTCGTCACGATGTACACGTGCGGCCCCACGGTCCACGCGGAACCCACGCTCGGGCTCCTGAGGCGGGTGGTGGTCACGGACGTCCTGCGGCGCCACCTCGAGTCCCTGGGGCTCGAGGTCCGTCACGTGATGAACATCACGGACGTGGACGACAACACCATCGCAGAGTCGGAGCGGCGGGGTGTGTCCCTGCGGGAACTGACGGACCGCTACACCGAGGAGTTCATGCAGGCCCTGGACGCCCTGTCCGTCAGGCGCGCCTGGAAGTACCCGCGCGCCTCGGAGCACGTCGAAGACATGGTCGCGTTCACGCGCCGCCTGATCGAGAAGGGTCACGCGTACGAGCGCCTGCGGAGCGTCTATTTCGACATCGGGAAGTGGCCGAGGTACGGGTCTCTGAGCGGCCTGGACATGGCGAAGATCCGCGTCGGCGCCACGGTGGACCTCGACGAGTACGAAAAGGACGACCCCCGGGACTTCACGCTCTTCAAGCGCGCCACCCTCGGGGAGATGGCACGCGGCATCTTCTACGAGACCGAGTGGGGCAACGTCCGGCCCGGGTGGCACGTCGAATGCGCGGCCATGAGCACGCGCTACCTCGGGGAGGAATTCGACATCCACACGAGCGGGGTGGACCTGATCTTCCCCCACAGCGAGAACGAGATCGCCCTGTGCGAGGCCCTGCACGGGAAGCCGCCCGCGCGGTTCTGGGTCCACACGGAACTCGTCTTCGTGGACGGCCGGAAGATGTCGCGGTCCGCGGGGAACGCCCTGACCCTCCAGGACCTGGTCGGGCGGGGTTTCGGCGGTCGCGAGGTCCGCTATCTCCTGATGTCCACGCACTATCGCCAGCCGTTGAACGTGTCCGACGACCGGTTGCGGTCGGCCCGCGCGGCCCTGCGCCGTCTGGACGCCTTCGTCTGGCACCTGAACCGCGCGTCGGGCTCCGGGGCATCCGAGGCGGTGCGCGAGGCCGTCGGCAACATGACCTCGGAGTTCGAGGCGGCGATGAACGCGGACCTGAACGTCCCGGCCGCGCTCGGAGCCGTGTTCTCCCTGGTCCGGCGCCTGAATCCCCTGCTCGTGGGGGACCGGTTGTCCGCCCACGACGCCCGCCTCGTGATCGAGGGTCTGCGCCGCGTGGACGCGGTGCTCGCGGTCTTCGATTTCGAGACCCAAGACCTCGCGCCCCGCGACCTGGAGGTCGAGGGCCTGGTCGCGGCGCGCGAGGAGGCCCGCGCCCGCAAGGACTTCGCGGAGGCGGACCGCCTCCGCGACGAACTGGCGCGGCGGGGGGTCGTCGTCGAGGACACGGTGCACGGGACCCTGTGGTGGAGAGAATAGGCACCCCGAATCAGGCCGACCGGTCGCGTGGGCCCGACGACCAAGAACGCTCCTCGAACTTTGACGGCCCCGACCCACCCTGGTAGGATTCGTCCCATGGACATCCGAAAAGGGAAGTACATCCTCCCGAACCTGTTCACGCTCGCGAGCGTGTTCTTCGGGGTGCTCGCGGTCATTTCGTGCTTCGGGGGGACCGAGGCGGGCTTTCGCCGCGCGGCGATCGCGATCCTGGTCGCGGTGGTCGCGGACTCCCTGGACGGGCGGGTCGCCCGGATGACCCGCACCGCGACCAAATTCGGGATCCAGCTGGACTCGCTCGCCGACGTCGTCTCGTTCGGGATGGCCCCGGCCGTCCTCGCGCACGCCTTCATCCTGCGGGACCTCGACACGTGGGACGGACTGCTCGCGGCCCTGCTGGCGTTCGTGTTCGTGGCGTGCGGCGCGTTGCGCCTGGCCCGGTTCAACGTCATGGCGCTGGACTCCCGCAAGCCCGCGTCGTCGTTCACCGGCCTGCCCATCCCGGCGGCGGCCGCGTTCCTGGCCCTCCTCGTGTGGGTGGCTGTGGACCTGGAATCCCCGCCCGCGGCGCGGCTCGCCGGGGTCGCGGCGGCCATGCCCGCGCTGTCGCTCGCCATGGTCAGCACCCTGCGCTATCCCAGTTTCAAGCGGGTCCGGTGGGGCCTGTGGAACCGCCTGGCCGTCACCGTGACCGTCGCGGGGGTTCTCTGGGTCGCGGTCACGACCCGGGCAAGCGGCGTGCTGTTCATCGTCGCGCTCGCGTATGTGGCGAGCGGACCGGCCGCGTTCCTGGTCCGGCTGGCTCGCGGCCCTCGTCACGGCCGGGAGCGCGAGGCCGAATCGCCCGATCGGGACTGACCAAGATGGCGTCTGCCCGGCCCGTGGTCGTCCTCCTGATCGCCCTGCTGTCCTGTGCCGAGAACGCCCGCCCCGG
>DYKK01000346.1 GCA_020722625.1 Anaeromyxobacter dehalogenans | reverse complement strand
CTCGACCCGGGTGGGAATGCCCGTGCCGACCGACTTCGCGGTGATCGCCGGTCTCGTGGCCGCGTGCTCGGCCGCCTTCGCCGTCGAGAACGTCCTGAACCGACGCCGTCTTTCCCGTGTCCCGCACCGCATCCACGTCAACGGCTCCCGGGGGAAGTCCTCCGTCACGCGGCTGATCGCCGGGGCCCTGCGCGCGGGCGGGGTGCGGACGATGGCCAAGACCACGGGTTCCAGCCCGCGCCTGATCTTCCCGGATGGCTCGGAGGTGCTGATCCGGCGCTTCGGTCCGGCCACCATCCAGGAACAGATGCGGTTCTGGCGGTGGGCCGCGCGGTGGAACCTGGACGCGGTCGTGATCGAGTGCATGGCCCTCCAGCCGCAAAACCAGTGGGTCAGCGAGCACCGGATGATCCGGGCGACCCTCGGGGTGTGCACGAACGTCCGTGCCGACCACCTGGACGTGATGGGCCCGACCGCCGAGCACGTCGAGAGGGCCCTCGCCGGGACCGTCCCGACCCGCGGGGTCTTCGTGACGGCCGAGCCCCGGCTCAACGGGGTCCTGCGCCGGGCGTGCGAGGAGAGGGGCACGAGGTACGTCCAGGTGACCCCCGAGGACGTGGCCTCGGTCACGCGGGAGGAGATGAGCGGCTTTTCGTACCTCGAACACGCGGAAAACGTGGCGCTCGCCCTGAAGGTCGCGGAAATCCTCGGCATCGCCCGCTCGACGGCCGTGAGGGGGATGCACGGGTCCACGCCCGACGTCGGGGTCCTGACGCGCGTGGACCTGGACTTCTTCGGGCGCAGGCTCGCCTGGGTCAATGCCTTCGCGGCGAACGACCCGGACTCGTACCGCGTCATCGCCCGCCGTCTCGCGGACGACTTCGCCGCATCCGACACCCGGATCGTGGTCGTGAACTGCCGCGAGGACCGGCCGGACCGCTCGAGGCAACTCGGGGAACTCGCTCCACAGTGGCGCGGCGTCACCCGGTTCGTCCTGGTCGGGACCGGGACCGAGGTCTTCGCGCGGGCGGCCTCGCGCGCGGGTCTCTCGGGGGAACTCCTGTACACGATGGTCGGAGACCCGGTCCAGAAGGTCTTCGAGCGGATCGTGTCGTGGTCGGGCCGCAACGGGTTGATCATCGGGATCGGGAATATCAAGGGGATGGGAGGGCTTCTCGACGAGTACTTCCGGAACCGCGGGGTCCGGCGGGCCGCCGATCCCCCCGCGTCCGCCGGCGTGGAGGGACCCGCACGATGGAACACCTGATCCAGTTGTCCATCGGGATCGGCCTCGTGGTGAGTCTCTTGTTTTCGGAGTTCCTGGGCCTGGCCGCCGGCGGGATGGTGGTCCCCGGATACATCGCCCTCGACCTGTCCGACCCGCTCAAGGTGGCGGCCACGCTGCTGGCGGGGCTCGTGACCCATTTTTTCGTGCGGGCGATGATGTTTTTCATGGTGATCTACGGCCGGCGCCGGACGGTCCTGATGATCCTCGTCGGGTTCCTCGTGGGGTCGCTCATCCGGCACCGCGTGGAGTTCGAGGTGGCCTCGTATTCCGTGGACCTGTCCGTGGTGGGCTACATCATCCCGGGGCTCATCGCGATCTGGCTGGACCGACAGGGCATCGTGGAGACCCTGTCCACGCTGCTGCTGGCGTCCGTCCTCGTCCGGATGTGCCTGATCCTCCTGATGGGCGGGGAGGTGTTCTAGATGCGGCTCTACTGGAGGCCCGGAAAGGTCTCGAATGCCTCGCTCGTGTTCCTCGCGGGCCTCGCGGTGTCGTTCATGGTCGTGGTCGAGACCAACCGGGTGATGAAGAAGCAGCCGTATTACGACGAGAAGGTACAGGCCGTGCGGCTCCAGGCCGCCGCGATGGAGGCCGTCAAGAAGGAGGTCCTGCGGTACCGCAAGACCCTGGACCCGTTCACGGACCCCGCCGGGTCCGGGCTGATTGGACGGAACCTGAGCCCGATCACGTCGGTCGTGGGCTACCTGGCCGCAAAGCAGACCTCGGTGAACCCCAACTTCGCCGCGGTCATCGTCCACCTCATGCGGCGACTCGGACTGAAGGAGGGCGACCTGGTGGCCGTGTCCGGGACGGGCTCCTTCCCGGCCATGAACCTGGCGGTGCTCGTGTCGTGCAAGGTCCTGGGGCTCCGTTGCGTCCCGATCTCGTCGGTCGCGTCCTCGATGTTCGGGGCGAATCACCCTCGCGTGACCTGGCTCGACATGGAGCGGGTCGCCTACCGGGAGGGCCTCATTGACGCCCGCTCCATCGCCGCGAGCATCGGGGGGACCGACGACAACGGGGCCCAGTTGTCCGAACTCGGCGTCGAGATGGCCCTGACGGCGATCAAGCGGAACAAGGTCCCCCTGATCCGCGAGGGGACGTTGGCCGCGAACATCGCGGCCCGGATGCGCCTCTACGAGGACGCCGCGCGCGGCGAGCCGTACAAGGCCTACGTCAACATCGGGGGCGGCGAGGCCAGCGTGGGTTCCCACTTCACGAAGGTCCTGTTCCGGCCCGGGATCAACAAGACCCTTCCCCGCAAGAAGATCCCCGACGAGGGCGCGATGACCCTCATGATGCGCAAGTATGAGATCCCCGCGATCCACGTGTCGTCGGTGGCCAGGCTGGCCGAGAAGTACGGCTTGCCCAAGGCCCCCCAGACGATGCCGCCCCTCGCGGAAGGGCCCCTCTTCTTCGACGTGGTGTACAGCCTCCCGCTGACGGCCGTGTTGCTCGCCGTCCTGGTCGCGGGCTGCGTGGTCGTCGTGCACTTCGATGTCGGGCGCCTTTTCCGCGCGATCCCACGCGGTCGGTCGGCTCCGAGCCGGGAATGACCGCCGGCCCGACTCCACCGCGCGGACCCTGACGGATGAAACCGACGCTTTGGCCGCGAGCGATCTGCAAGATCACCACGGACTTCCGGGTGATACCGTCACAGAGGACAGATTCAGTGGACAGGTTCCGTGTCAGTGACAGTGGCAGGACCACGTTGGACGCGGGGGATGGGGCGTTGCGACGGCTCAAGCGGCCTCTGCGTGTCTCCGTTTTTCGGCGGCCTCTCGTCCTGGCACTGACACTGTCACTGTCTCTGAACCTGCCCCCTGACCCTGTTCCTGAACTTGTCCAAGTACCCGCGGCTCCAGGTTCGCGGCGAGTTTCTTCGTAGATCGGGATGGCGGATTCGGGGCTGGATGCCGGATTGCCGGTCCGGCGCGTCTGTGGTAGGTGTTGGCGCCGTGGGAACCCGCGGCGCCGGCGCGCCGGTCCTGAGGGGCC
>DYKK01000345.1 GCA_020722625.1 Anaeromyxobacter dehalogenans | reverse complement strand
GGTCCCCCGCCATCCGATCCCGGCGGCCCATTTGCCTCGCCGGCCGGCCCGCCCCCGAGACGGACCTCGAACGGGGGCGCGCCGCACCCGGTCGGGTTCAGGCGGACCTCGAAGACCTCGCGCGTCTCGTCGGCCCGGACGCGCGCCAGGACCCGCTCCTCCGCGGCCCGGGACGGCTTCACCACGTGCGACCCGCACGACACCAGCGCCGCGACCGCCGCGCAGCATCCCAGGGTCCGCTCCAGACGGCTCATGCATGCCTCCCGTAGATCGCCCACGTCACGACCGCAGCCCACGACGCGATGTTCAGCAGGAACCAGCCGTCCCGGACCATGGCCTCCGTGGGGCTCCGCCCTTCACCAACGTTCCTCGTCAGCCACAAGAACCGGGCGATCCCGAGGACCACGAACGGGATCGTCCACGCGAGCCGATACGTCCCGAAGTACGCCACCGTGCGGGGCGAGAAGGTGTAGAAGGCGTATGCCCCGACCGTCAGGGCCCCGACGACCCACAGCGCGAGGTCGAGGTGCCCCCGACGGTACCGGTCGAGCACCGCGCGCGCGTCCGGCCCGTTTTGCGTGTCCATCTCGGCCCGCCGCTTGCCGAGGGCCAGGAACAGGGCCACGAGGAACGTGCAGGCCACCAGGAAGACCGAGACCTCGGACACGGCGAGCCCGATCGCGAAGCAGCCCGCCAGGATGCGCAGGACGAACCCCGTGGCGATCAGCGCCACGTCGAGGTACGCCACCTCCTTGAGTCCCTTGGAATAGGCCACGTTGATCGCAAGATACAGCGTGGCGGTCGCGAGGAAACCGAGACCCAGGAACCAGCCGCCGCCCAGGCCGCCGCCGAGGATCAGACCGCCCCCGGCCGCCGCGGTCCGGACCGGCAACGCCCCGCTCGCGATGGGACGAAGACGTTTCATTGGGTGGAGGCGGTCGCGCGGGGCGTCGAGCACGTCGTTCAGGACATAGACGGCGCCCGACAGCAGGATGAACACGAGGGCCGCGAGGAGCGCCCGCAGGACGATCCACGGGTCCTGCGCGGTGTGGGTCTTCGCGAACAGGACCGGCGCGACCACGAAGAGGTTCTTGACCCACTGCGAGGGCCGCGTGGTCCGCAGGAACAGACCCGCCGCTGTCGGGAGACGTTGTCGTGCGTTCATCCGCCGGTCACTCGCGGGTGGGTGGGGGAGAATGAATGGGTGGGCCGGGACGGCGGCCGGATGCGGGTGGGTGGACCACGCGAGAGCGGGCCCTGGGACCGTCCCCGTCCCCGTCGAGGGATCGGATCGCCTCCGGGAGCCGGTCCACCACGTCCGACGCGCCCACCGAGTGCTCTCCGAGGTCCTCGGCCGCGAGGTCCCCGGCCAGCCCGTGGACGAAGACCGCGCCGCAGGCCGCGTCCCAGCGGTCTTCCCCCCTCGCGAGGAGCGCACCGATCATCCCGGTCAGGACGTCCCCGGTCCCGGCCGTGGCCAGGGCCGGCCCCCCGACGGGCGAGAGGGCGAGGCGTGACCCCGGTCCCGCGACCACGGTCCCCGCGCCCTTGAGCACCGCGACCCCACCGGAGCGTTCGACGAGTGCGCCGGCCGCCCGGACCCGGTCCGCCTGAACGTCCGCGGCGGTCGTGCCCAACAGCCGCGCGGCCTCCCCCGGGTGGGGGGTCAGCACCACCCGCCCCTTCCTCGACAGCGGCGCCGCGAGCGGGGCGAGCAGGTTCAGGGCGTCCGCGTCCAGGACCACCGGGAGGTCGGTCTCGAGCAACCGCGCGAGGAGGCGATCGCAACCCGGCCGCGTGGACAGGCCCGGACCCACGGCCAGGGCGGTCTTCCCCGCCAGAAGGGTCGCGAGGTCCGCCTCCGCGAACCGCACCTCGCCGCTCGCGGTGACCTCCAGCGGACCCTCCACCATGACCTCGGGGACCCGCCCCTCCAGGTGGGCCTGGGCCTCACGGTCCGTCAAGATCGTGACCAGCCCGGCCCCGCTGCGGACCCCGGCCAGGGCCGCGAGCAGGGCCGCGCCCCCCTTCCCGGACAGCCCCCCGACCACCAGCAGGTGGCCGAAGCGGTTCTTGAAGGCCTCCGGGTCCCGGGGGCCGAACGCGGGCGCCACGACGCGCGGGTCCAGCAGGACGGCCCCGGGTGCCTCGTCAATCGCCACCCGGGGGATCCCGATGTCCACCACCTCGACCTGCCCGCAGTACGCCCGGCCCGGATACGAAAAGTGCCCGACCTTGGCCGCGCCGAACGTCACGGTGAGGTCGGCCCGGAAGGCGCACCCCAGGACCCTCCCCGTGTCCGAGCAGACCCCGGTCGGGATGTCCACGGCCACGTGCAGCCCCGGGTGCCGTTCTGCAAGGCGGATCGCCTCCGCGTACGGACCCTCGACGGGTCGCTCGAGGCCGGTCCCGAACATCGCGTCCACGACCACGCCGTCCGCCGCGACCTCCTGGAACAGGGACGGGTCCGGGGCCCCGGCGACCTCCACGATGCGCACGGGAAAGCGAGTCATGACCGCGAAGGCCGTGCGCGCATCCCCCTTCAACCGGGCCGCGGGCGCCAGGAGGGCGACCGTGACCGAATACCCCCAGTCCGCGAGGTGGCGGGCGACCACAAAGCCGTCCCCGCCGTTGTTGCCCGGACCGCACAGGACCAGCCCCTTCGTCAGACCCCGTTCTTCCATCCACTCCGCGGCCGCCTCGGCGCAGGAACGGCCCGCCACCTCCATCAGCACGATCCCGGGGATGCCCAGGTCCTCGATGGCGTGGCGGTCCAGGGACCGCATCGTCTCGGCCGTGACGAGTTTCATGGTTACCTCATGGCGTTGGGTCTCTCATTCCCATCCACCCCCACTGACCCGCACGCCCCCCGCGCGGGTTGTCCGATTGTACCGCGGACTGCCGGGCGATGTCGTGACAGGGGACAGGTTCAGTGGACAGGTTCGGAAACAGTGGCAGAGTCAGTGGACAGGTTCAGTGTCAGTGTCCGGACCACGTTGGCCGCGGGGACCGGGACGCCGCGACGGCTCAAGCGGCCTCTGCGTGTCTCCGCCTTTCACCGGCCGCGCTGGTCGCGGGGGACGGGTCGGCGATGGCGGAGCCACGTGTTCGCCGCGACACCGGATGCCGGACCCCGGATGCCGGACCCCGGAACCCGGGGGCAGGTTCAGTGGACAGGTTCAGAAACAGTGGCAGAGTCAGTGGACAGGTTCAGTGTCAGTGTCCGGACCACGTTGGCCGCGGGGACCGGGACGCCGCGACGGCTCAAGCGGCCTCTGCGTGTCTCCG
>DYKK01000011.1:21150-21374 GCA_020722625.1 Anaeromyxobacter dehalogenans | reverse complement strand
TTGATGGCGGATTTCGGACCGTCATCGCCGCAGGCCTTTGCCCAACGATGTCACGAGCCCCGCGGGAATCGGGTACGGTCCCATTCCGACGTGGCGGAGGGCCCTCGCGTGCTTGGTCAGGGTCTGCGGGGCCAGGGTGACCCCGGCGGCCCTCGCGACCTCGTGCGCCCGCGCCTTCGCCGCCGCGATGTCCTCGGAATGGTCCCTCCGCCCGCCCCCGCCGG
>DYKK01000011.1:11131-21126 GCA_020722625.1 Anaeromyxobacter dehalogenans | reverse complement strand
CAGGGCGATGATCTCGCCGCTGGCCTTGCGGCACTCGACCTCGACCTCGAAATCGCGCGACCCGTCGGGAAACCACGTCTCGTCGGCGATCAGGTCCGGACGTCCCGGGTCCCGGAAGGTCCACCGCAGGGTGAGCGACCAGGTCACCAGCGCGGCCCGTCCCGAGCACAGGAAGTCGCGCACCTCCCGGGGCGCCTGGGGTCCCGGGTCGAGCAGACTCCGGTCGGCCTGGACCACCTCTCCCGGGCCGTCCACGGCCTTTCCCGTCTTGTCGAGCCACGCGACCGCGAGGGCCCGAGGCACCCCGCGCTCGATCTCCACCGCCCGGAACACGCCGTCCGGGGACCCCCGGGTCCCGGCCACGGCCCCCTTCAACGTCAAGACGGCCTCGTCCTCGGTCAGACGGATCCGTGCCGCCCAGCCCATTCGGCCCAGGTCCCCTCGCGGCCCGTCGAGGTAGCAGTTCAGTTGCTCGCGCACCGAGGCCGGAGTCCCCGCGCAGGCGAGGAGGCGCCGGAACTCCGCTTCCCCCTCGATCGAGTATTTCGCCTCGACCTCGACCGGTGGCCCGGGGTGGGCGGGTGGGCCAAACCGATCGTGGGCGGGTGGGCCAAACCGATCGTGGGCGGGTGGGCCAAACCGATCACGGGCGGGTGGGCTGGACCGATCGTTGGGAGCGCTCATGACTGGAACAGGGCCACGCCCAGGAACGTCAGGGCGGCCGCCGACAGGAGGATCAGGACGACGATCGCGAGGTTCCGCATCGTCCTGGACCCGCCGGGGGGCGCGTCCTCGAACGACCGGCCTGGTCCGCCCGCCTCCGCCGGTGCGGACGCCCTCACGGCCTCGCCCCAGGAGATCGGCTCGGCGGCCGCGGAATCCCCGGCCCCACGGGCGACCGCCCCGCTCCCGGCGCCCTCGGGATTCGCGGGGTCCGGCCCCACGCGATCCGTGGTTCGGGTGAACAGGTCCCACCTCCCCCCCGGTGGGGGGGCGGGGGTGGGCGGGTGGGACCCGGGACGGTGGCCGGGGGTGGGGGGGTGGGCATCTGAAAACTGGCCGGGGGTGGGGGGGTGAGCCCCGTCGTCGTCGGCCAGCGAGGCCACGAGGGCCGCCTTCGCCTCCGCCGCGGTCGCGTATCGGCGCTCCCGTTTCTTCTCGAGGAGCCGATGGACCACCGCGCACAGCGCCGGGGGGATGTCCGGACGCCGCTCCTGGAGGGGGACGGGCGGCTCGGTCAGGTGCTTCGTGGCGATCTCGAGCACCGACTCGCCGGTGAACGGCAGGTCGCCCGTGAGCATCTGATACAGGACGATCCCCAGGGAGTAGAGGTCGGACCGGCCGTCGAGGTCCTCCCCGCGGACCTGCTCCGGCGACATGTACTCCGGTGTTCCGAAGACCATGCCGGTTGCGGTCTTGAAACCGGACGAGTCTCCTTGACCGTCCGTGTCGCGGATCTTCGCGATGCCAAAGTCGAGAACCTTGACGAAGTCCGGGTTCATCCGGAGACGCTCGATCATGATGTTCTCGGGCTTGAGGTCCCGGTGGATGACCCCCTGGCTGTGGGCCTCGTCCAGGGCGTCAAGGACCTGGCTCGCGATGCGGACCGTTCGCTCCGGGTCCAGGCGCTTCTCCTCGAACAGGATCCGGCAGAGGTCCTTGCCCGAAACGAACTCCATGCAGATATAGAGCCATCCGTCCTCGGTCTGACCGTAATCGAGGACGTTGATGCAGTTGGGCTGGTTCAATCGCGACGCGGCCCTGGCCTCCCGGTGGAAGCGCTTGATGTGGCTTTCGTCTCCGACGAGGTGCCTGTGAAGCACCTTGATGACGACGGGCTTCGACAGGGCCGTGTGCTCCGCCCGGTAGATGGAGCCCATGGCCCCGCTTCCGATCCGCTCCAGGACCTTGTACTTGCCGGCCAGGACCTTGCCGAGGAGGGGGTCCGTCTTCCGGACCGCCTGGGTCAGCAGTTTCGCACCGCAGAAGGGACAGAAGCGGCTTCCTTCCGGGGCGTCCTTGCTGCAGATCGGGCAGCGGGTCAAGACCATCTCCGGTGCGGACGCTTTACGATTCTAGTGCCGGGTGGTATCCTTCGCAAGGTTTTTTGTCGGACGGTCGCAGCGCCAGGACCGTCCCCGGGAGGGCCCGCGATGATCAAGTGCGTGCATTGTGGCGAGGAGAACGAGCCCATCTTCACGTACTGCCTCAGTTGCGGCAAGCCGCTGGAACAATCGCTGTCGAGTTTCAAGCCGCGGGCGGCTCCGGCCGGGAAGGGAGCCGGGTGGAACCTGGTCGCCGTGAGGGCCGACGGGGGACTGGGGACCGAATACCCCTTGATCCAGGGCGCGAACACCATCGGCGCCAAGGGATCTCAGGTCATGGTCGCGGACGACCCCAGGGTGGCGGACCAGCACGCGACCGTCGAGATCGGCGACGACATCGCGTTCCTGAAGGACCTGGGGACCCGCCACGGGACGTTCGTTCGCATCCGGGGCGAGCGCGTCCTCGCGGACGGGGACCAGGTCCGCATCGGGCACGCCCTGTTCGCCCTGGAACTGAAACGTCCGCGTCCCCAGCCGGCGCCGGACGGGTCGGCGTGGCTCGGCTCGCTCGGAGTCCTTCCGGACCACTACGGAAGGGTGTTGCGCCTCGGCCCCGAGGACGTCGTGCTGGAGGCGCACGTGCTCTCGAAGCCCGAGGTCACCCTCGGCCGGACCGCCGGGGACATCCTGATGGCGGACGACCCGTTCGTGTCGTCGCGTCATGCGGCGTTCGTCCGGAGCGGGGAGACGTGCACGCTGAAGGACCTGGGGAGCACGAACGGCTGCTACCTGAGGACCCGGGGCCGTGTCGCGATCCATGACGGAGACCAGATCCTCCTGGGCCATCACGTCTTTCGCTTCCAGCGCAACGCGCGGGCGTGACGACCCTCGAGGGGGGATGGGCCGAACCGATCTGGGTGGTGTGAAGGACATTTGGAGGATGGTTTGAACCATGGCTGACCGCAACGGCGCCGACCAGCGCAAGGCCCCGCGCGTGGACTACGAGGTCGAGGTGGACGTCGCCTCGGAGGACAACTTCTTTACCGGGTTCATCCAGAACATCAGTTCGGGGGGCCTGTTCATCCACACGCACGACCCCCTCCCGATCGGGCGCGAACTGAACGTGCGGTTCACGGTCCCGACGATTCCAGGCCCGATCACGGCGCGGGCCGTGGTCCGGTGGGTGCGTCCGTACGGTTCGCACGCCCCGGACTCGGTTCCGGGGATGGGGGTCCAGTTTCTCGACATCCTTCCAGGCGAAGCCGTCCGAGCCATCAACGAATTCATCGAGAAACGCCGCGAGCCCGAGTTCTTCGACGAATGAGACCTCCGGCGTGGCCGGAGGGGGTGGGTGGGGCCAACCGATCGCGGGAGGGCGGGCCATGAGACCAGCTCGAACAGGATCCGGCGCCCCCGCCGGTCCTGCCCGCGCATCCGGGGACGACCGCAGGGACTTGCTCCTGCTCGTCGCCCGGTGGTGCTACGAGCGCAGACCCGTGGTCCTGTCTTCCGGGAAGGCGAGCGACTACTACCTGGATTGCCGCCGCGTCACCCTCGACCCCGAGGGGGCGCAACTGTGCGGCCGCGTCCTGTATTCGATGTATGCCGCCCTGGGGGAGCGGGTGGCCGCGGTGGGTGGTCCGACCCTGGGCGCGGACCCGCTGGTCGTGGCTTTCCTGCTGACCGCGCTGGGTCACGGGGAACGCATCCCGGGGTTTCTGGTCCGCAAGGCGGCCAAGGAGCACGGGACCCGGTCGCGCATCGAGGGAGCGGCGGGCGTTCCCGCCGGGGCGCGGGTGCTCCTGCTCGAGGACGTCCTGACCACGGGGAGGTCGCTCGTCCAGGCCGCCGAGGCCGTGCGGGAGGCCGGGTTCGACCCGGTTCACGCCCTCGTGCTCGTGGACCGCGAGGAGGGCGGTCGCGAGGCCCTCTCCGAGGCGGGACTGCCGGTCCGCGCGGTCTTTTGTGCCTCGGAGGTCGTCCGGGCGGCGGATGGAAGGGGGGAAGGGCCGACGTGAAACAGCGATGCGCCGGATCCATGGCCGCCCGGGCGGCCTGTTGGTGTCTTCTGGCAGCGGTCGCCTGCGTCCACGGGCGGCCGGAACCCCTCGTGTCCTCCGGGGGGCAGGTCGTCTTCATCAACGCCACCGGGGAGGACATGGAGACCTTCGTGAACGGGGATCGGGTGGCCGTCGTCCCGTCCGGGCGGGAGGTCCGCGTGGACCGGCTGCGCCTGGGGCCGTGTCGCGTCGAGGCGGTCGGGCTCGATACGGGGACGCGGCTGCGCACGGACCTCGTCCTCGAGCCGGAACGCGTCCTGTCGTGGCGCATGGACGCAAGTGACGAACAGCGACAGGCCCTGGCCTCGCTCCCCCGTGGGTCGCTGAAGGCGCGAAACCACGCGCCGGAACCGGTCCGGGTCTTCGTGGACGGGTCGCCCCGCGAGATGATCTGGCCCGGCGGCGAGGCCGAGTACGCGGGAATCCGGTACGGGCGGCACCACGTACGCGCCGAGGGCGTGAAGACGGGCCTCGCGGTGGAGGAGGTCGTCGTCGTCTCGGAGGGGGTCGTCCCCGTCTTCGATGTGCGCCCCCCGGGGTGTTTCCTGGAGGTGCGCAACCGGACCGCCCGCACGGTGATCGTCACGGTTGGAGAGGCCACGGCCCTGCGACTGGCCGCCGGTGCCTCCCGCACCGTCGGGAACCTCCTTCCGGGGGAGGTGCCCGTCTCGGTCAGGGATGAATTCTTCAGGCCCGTCTTCGAGACGACCGTGGTCGCGAGGCCGGGCGAGGTGACGCCCGTGCGAATCCCGGACCCGCCCGGCGTGCTCGCGGTCGTCTCGGACCTCGACGTGGCCGTGACCGTCCTCGCGGACGGCCGTCCGCTCGGCCCGTGCGCCGCGAGAGGGGCCGCGGAGTTCCGGGGACTGGCGCCGGGGGCCACGCGGCTGCAAGCCCTGGACTCCTCCGGAAACGTCGTGGCCCGGATGCGCCTCGAGGTCCCGTCGCAGGGACAGGCGGTGTGGATGGTCCGGCCGGGCGGCGCCGCGGAGACGGGACTCGACGAGGGGGCCGTCCAGGTGGTCAATCGGCGGCCGGAGCCGGTCCGCATCCGGGTGGACGGCTTCGACCGGGGCGAGGCGGGTCCCGAGGGGAAGCGCCTGATCCCGGCGCTGGTGCCGGGCGCCCACGTCCTCGAGGCCCTGGGGGTCCGCTCGGGCGAGGTCCTGCGCGCGGACCTGGCCGTGCATCCCGGCCGGACCGCGACGTGGGAGGCGAGCGCGTCCGTGTCCGTCCTCGCGGTGCGCAACCTGCGCGACGAGCCGGTCCGCCTGTTGATGGACGAGGACGAGGTCGCCGTGCTCGCCCCGTCCGAGTCGTCCGAGGTGCGGGTGCCGGCCGGCCGGCACCGCATCGAGGCCCGCGGGGTCACGACCCTGAAGGCGTCGCTGCACGACGTGGACCTCCCCCCCTCCGCGCGCGGGACCCTGGACCTCCCCTCCCCTTCCGCGTCCGTGACCGTGACGAACCGTCACGCGGACTCGCTCGACCTCCGGGTGGGGGATCGGGAAGCCGGGGTGATCGGACCGGGGGAGCGCGTGACCTTCCAGGACGTGGACCCCGGGACCGTCCGGCTCACCGCCCGGTCCCTGACGCGACCGCTGCAATGGACCGTGACCGTGGTGCTCGACGCGGGCCAGACCTACGAGTGGGACCTGTCGCCGTGACCGGTGCGCGCGGCGGGACCCGGGGCGTCACGCCCACGGACCGTAGAACCAGAACCAGCCGAACGGGGCCACGAAGAGGAAGGCGTCAATCCGGTCGAGCAGGCCCCCGTGCCCGGGCAGGATGCCTCCGGAGTCCTTGACGCCGGCGCTGCGCTTGAACACGGATTCCACGAGGTCCCCCGCCTGTCCCAGCGCGCCCCCGATCAGGGCGAAGGTCACCAGGTCCCGCGCGTCGGCGCCGGCCCAGAAGATCCATTTCACCGCGAGGGCCCCGATCACGCTTCCCGCGAGCCCGGACACCGAACCCTCCCAGGTCTTCTTCGGGCTGACCGCGGGGTACAGGCGGTGCCGGCCGAAGGCCTTTCCGCCGAAGAAGGCCGCCGTGTCTCCGAGCCAGGTCACCGCCGCGACGACCAGGAGGACCCACCGCCCCTCCGGGTCGTGCTCGGGGCGGGCGATGGTGATGGCGCTGGAACCGAGCAGGGCGACATAGACGAGCCCGGTCACGAGCACGGCGGCCCGCGGTCCTGCGCGTTCGATCGGGTGCGGACCGGCGAGGACCCCCAGCAGCAGCACCCCGACCCCCCCGACCAGCACGAACGGCCACGCGATCGGGCCGGCGGGACTGAAGGCCACGGTCGCGAGCAGCGCGGCCCCGGCCGCCACACCGAGGACCCGGTCCGACCGGTTCAGGAGGTCCGCGGGGAGGGCGAGGAACTCGTACAGGGCGCCCCCGACCGCGACCCCGAGCAGGACGGCCAGGACCCCGAACGGACCGTCGGCGACGGTCCACAGGACCACCGCGGCCAGGATCAACCCGGTGATGATGCGAGCGGTCACGAGTTCCCCCCGGCGTCCCGGCGACTCACGAACCTGGACTGGGGCCGAGAGACCAGGATCTCCTTGAGTTCGGACCAGGTCACGACGCGGTTCTTCCCGAGTTTCTTGGCCCAGGCCACGGCCTGCTCCGTCCGGCGGATCACCTCGTCGAGGAGCGGGCCCTCCTTCCCCTCGCAGGTCGCGGCGCCGATGCTCACCGTCACCTGGAGGGTCCGTCCCGCCTCCGGTTCCATGACCATCTCGACCACGGCCCGCCGCAACCGCTCGGCCAGGATCAGGGCCCCCGGCTCCAGCGTATTCGGGGACAGGACGAGGAAGCGGTCCGGGGGACCGCCGGCCGACCGCCCCCCACCCTCCCGGTCCCCCGCGTCCCCGCCGACCCGAGCCACAAAGTCCACCCCGCGGGACCATCGCCTCAGGACTCCCCCCACCTGCCTCAGGACGCGATCCCCGACCTCGGATCCGTGCGCACGGTTGACCTCGCGGAAGTCGTCCACGTCCACGAGGAGGATGCTCAGGGGGTTCCCGTAACGCAGGACCCGCTGCTGCTCTTCCTGGATCTTGAGCCGGAGGAACCTGGGGTTGTACAGGGCGGTCAGGTCGTCGCTCATCGCGAGTCCGCCGTCCTCGGAGTCCCCGGCCGCGAGGCTCCCGGTCCGCACGATCGCGTCCACCTGGGACTTCAGCCTCCGGATCTCGGCCAGCAGGCGCCGGTTCTCGATGGCGATCTCCTGGAACTTCCGGGCCTTTCCGACCAGGGCGCGGAGCGCGTCCGGGTCGAAGGGTTTCTCGAGGTACGCGAAGATCCCGCCGTCGTTGAGCGCCCGGATCACGACCGCGGCGTCGGTGTAAGCCGTCACGAGGATGCGGACCGTGTCCGGGTACAGGACACGGATGCGCGTCACCACCTCGTCACCCGTCAATCCCGGCATCCGCTGGTCGCACAGGACGATCGCGGTCGGGTGACTCTCGAGCGTCCGGAGGGCCGCCTCGCCCGTCGCGCAAGGGATCACCTCGTGGTCGTCGGACAGGATCGCCTCGATGACGTCGCGGTCTCCCTCCTCGTCGTCCACGACCACGACGACCGGCTTGCGCTGGACGTGCTCGCTCACGGCCTCCCTCGCTCGCGCGACTCCGACCCGGACACTGCGGCATCAGTGTAATCCCCGTGCCTCCCGGCTGGCAAGGTCGCGCCACCTCCGAAGGGCCTCGACGCCCGCGGCCTCGAGTGGTTCGAGCACGACCGCCCGGCGGTAGGCCTCCTTGGCCTCCGCCACGCGCCCGGCTTCCTCCGCCATCCGGCCCAGGTGCAAGAACGACTCGGCGAGCCCTCCCCCCTGGTCCAGGCGCCAGAGGGGTTGCGCGCGTCCCTGGAGCGCCAGGGCCCTGCCCGTCTCGCCGCGAAGGAACTCCGTCCACGCCTCCGTCTCGAGGTAGAAAGGATGCCCTCGACTCGACAGGGCCTCGGCCAGGCGGACCTCGCGCAAGGCCCGCGGAAGGTCCAGACCCCCGACGGAAAGGTAGTAGGCCAGGTTGTTGCGCGTCTCGGCCTCGGCGGGCGCAACGGACAGCCGGGCCAGGTGCGCGGCGAGGCCGGCGCCCGGTCCGTCGGCCAGGTCCGCCAGCAGGGCCTCGAGTGTCGGATACGTGGGGAGGCTCCTCGTTCCGGTCCGCTGAAGCCCCTCGCGGGCCGCGAGGGCGAGTTCCCGCACCGCCTCGCGCGCATCCGGCTTGGCGGGCCACATCGTGGCCACGAGCGTGGCCGTCACCTGCAAGGCCGCGGCGCGCGAGGCATCCTCCGCTCGGAGGGCCTCGGCCAGGGTCCGGGCCTCGGCCGTCCGTCCCGACAAGAGGGCCTTCCGGAACCGGGCCAGCAGAACGGCGACGCGGTCCACAGAGGCCAGCGGCCGCACGCAGTCGGACGGGTCGTCCCGCGTGGGACCCGCCAGGCATCGGGCCGCCTCCACCAGGGGGAGGGATCGGGGCCGGGTCGCGCCCTCGACCGATCCGAGCGCCTCCTCGACGAGGTCGCCGGGGACGCTCGGGTCCCCGATGGCGGCCTCCGCCACTCGCGCCAGGGTCTCGCTCCGGTCGCGCGCCCGGAGGACCGAACCGACCACGAGCCGGCGCCCCCGGGGCTCGTCACCGGCACGCAGGGCCGCGATACCCGCCAGCATCCAGGCCTCGGCCTCGCGGTCGTCGCCGGCCCCCTCGGCCCGGTCCAGGTGTCGAAGTCCGTCCTCCAGCAGGCCCAATCGCAAGTTCGCGGCGGCCAGGGCCACCACCTCGGCCCAGCCGGACCGGGGGTCGGCGACCGTCCGCACATACGCGAGCGCCGATTCGGCGAGGCCGTCTTCGGGCCCGGCCCGCACCCGGGCCTCGAGTTCGGCCCGGGCGAGTGTGGGGTCTCCCGGGCATGGCCCCCGTTCCCGGGCCAGCCACGGCACCACCCCGTCGTCCCGCAGGTGACGCCTCGCGATGCGAGCCAGGGTCAGGACCGCCTCGACACGGTTCGAGGACGACTCGATGACGAGGTCCCCGGCGCGGGCGGCCAGGGCCTCGTCCCCTGCGAGGAGCGCCGCGCGGAAGGCGGCGAGCCGCGTCTTCAAGGACGCGGGGTCCATCTCCGCCTCGCGCAGCCGCGCCTCGGCGTGACCCGCCCAGTCCCCCCCGTCCCGCCGGACCCCGGCGATCAGGTGCCAGAACCGCGCCCGGTCCTCGACCTGCGCGCCCAGCAGGCCCTCGACCCTGCGAGGGGCGTCCCCGATCCCCGCGGCGAGTCCCGAGCGGACCGCGACGCGGGAGAGGGGCCCGAGCGGACCGGTCGGTCCCGATGCCTGAAGTCCCTGGACGGCCCTGCGATAGGCGTCCCGAAACCGCCCGCATCCAAGGAGCGACCGGGCCCCGGCCAGCAGCCCGCGCGGGTCCGGCTCGTCCGGGGGGCCCGAGAGCCCCTCGATCGCCTCGTCCAGGTCTTCGCGTTGTCCCGCGAGGCACGCGGCCCAGGCCCGGGCCTCGAGGAGGACTCGGGACGACCCCCACCCCTCGAGGGCCTCGATCAGGGGGACGGCCCGCCTCCGTGCGACCTCGATCCGGATGAACTCGGCCTGGTCCGCGGTCAGGCCGGACGATGTCAGCAGCGATCCGATGAAGAGGTCCTGCGCCGGTCCCAGGAACCGTTCCTCGCCGGACCGGACCATCGCGACGGCCAGGCGGACCTCGAGGTCCCGGTCGCTCTCCTTCGCGCCGTCCCCCCCGCAAGTCGAGTACAACGCCCACGCCCGGGCCACGTCCTCCTCGTCCAGGAAGAAGGCGACCAGGGGGCGGCAGTCCGAGGCGACGTCGTCCTTGGAAGGCGGAGGGTGGCCGGGAGGGGCCTCCCG
>DYKK01000011.1:0-11031 GCA_020722625.1 Anaeromyxobacter dehalogenans | reverse complement strand
GCGCGGCCCGGGCGACCTCGAAGGCCTGTTCCCGGCGACCCGTCCTCCACAGGAGGCGGACCCAGTCGAGAAGTCCTTCGGGCGACACGCGGCCCGGCCCGACGCGCTCGAAGGCGGCCAGCGCCTCCCCGTCGCGTCCCAGGTCCAAGAGGACCTGCGCGAGCCGCTCGGACGCATGAGGGCCCGCATCGGACCGGCGGAGGGCATCGAGGACCCGAGCCACCACGTCCGCGAGGCCCGCGCGCGCGAGGTCCGCAACGATGGCGCGCAGGTCCCCGTCGCTCATGGCATCGAGGGACCGATCGGCGGCCTCCAAGGAGGAGGCGGCCGTGTCGAACCCGAGGAGCCGCGAGGCCTCGTCCCGCAGGCCGAAGGACGCGAGCAGGCGATAGACGCCCGCCTCGCGGCCACGACCGGTCCCGAGATGCGCCGACAGGAGGAGCAGGGCCTCGTCGTGCTCACCGGTCGCGAGGAGCGCCTCGGCCGTCTCGACGGTGAGGTCCGGATCGCCCGCGAACTCCGGGCGCTCCTGCAAGGCCCGGAGCACGCCGGCGTACTCCGTCCAGGCCCGCGCATCCCGAAACAGCGGGCCGAGAGGGCGGAACACGACCTCGGGAGCATCGCATCGCCCGGCCGCCTGTCGGGCCGCAGCCGCGGCCCCGGCGCGGTCCCCGAGGCGCATCTTCAGGGCCGCGATCTCGACGAGGACGAGCGGGCCGCACTCCGCGCGAAGACAACGCGCCTCGAGCACGGCGAGCGCGTCCTGCGGGCGGGACCGGCCCGACAGGGCCCGCGTCATCTCCACGCACAGCGGGTCGCCGCGTCCCGGATCGCCCGCGGACCGCAAGCAGACGCGACGGACGAGTTCCAGGGCCTCGCCCGGTCGCCCGGCCCTCAGGAACAGGCCGGCGAGCCATGGCCAGGCCGTCGCCGGTTCGAGCCCCTCCGTCCGTGGCAGGGAGGGAGGTGGCTCGGACGCGTCCGTCGGTGGGGATGGGTCGGACGGACCGGCCTCCGCGAGACCCGAGACGACACGGGCGATCCCGGCGGCTTCCTCGATGAGACCCGCCGCGGCCAGTGACTCCATCAGGGTCCACGCGGCCGGTCCGGAAGGCGGTTCGGGAAACACCTCCCTCACGGCGTCCCGGATGGCGGGCAGGTCCTGAAGTCGTGCCAGGACCTCGATCAGTCGGCCCAGGGCCCGAAGACGGGCGGACCCCTCGAGGTCCTGGACCGCGCGCCCCCACCACGAGGCCGCGAGGCGGAGGCGGCCGGCGTCCTGGTACGCCTGCGCGGCCCTCTCGACCATCCCCTGTTTCCGCGGGGCCGACTCCAGGGCCTTCTGGAAACGCGCCTCCGCCTCCTCGATGCGGCCCCGCGCGAGGGCCACCTCCCCGGCCCCGGCCTCGACCTCCCAGGCGCGGTCCGGCGGGAAGGCCTTGGAGGCGGTCGCGATGGCGCGGTCGGCCAGGGTCCACAGCCGGAACCCCGCGAGCGTTCGCGCGCACTCCAGGTAGTCTCCGTCCGGGACGACCGGGGCGTCGAGGAACCGCCCGAGGTATCTCGAGACGCACGGCCGGTCCCCGGCGGCCGCGCACGCCATCCCGACCCTGCGCGAGACCTCCGGCGGGAGCGCGACGGGCGACACGGGCCGGCCGGACGACGATGGGTTCGCCCCACCCACCCACTGCTTCTCGAAATGCGCCATGAGCGCGATCGCCTCCGCCGTCCACCCCGCGTCCAGGAGGGTGGACAGGACCTCGGCGAGCGGCTCCACAGGCGTCCGCCCACGTCCCCCCCTTGCTCCCGCCCCACGGGGGGACGCCTCCGCGAGGGACGTCTCCACGAACCGCCGGAAGGCATCGAGGGCGTCACGGGGGCGGTGTGCTCGCAGGCGGGCCATCCCCAACCGGCGCCACAGGTCGGGTTGGTCCGGGTTCCGCCCGACCGCCGCTTCCAGGAGGGCCAGGGACAGGGACGGTGAACGCCCGATGCGCTCGATGACCCGTTCGATCCGCGACTCGACCGACGGGTCCAGGGCCCGGACCTCCATCGCCGCGAGGACCTCGGCCTCGGCCCGCCTCGGGTCGGTCCTGTCCACCCCGCCGGCTCCACGGCCCCGCGCGCCGGAGGCCTCGTCCAGGAAGGTCTCGGCCAGGTCCAGGTGCGCGTGGGCCCTCTCGGCGTCGGTCGTCGCGGCCCGGAGCGCGGTCCGGAGCGCGTCTCGCGCCCGCGCGAGGTCGGAACGCTCCCGATACCGCGCGCCCACCCGCCTCCAGAAACCGAAGCCCCGGGTCTCGTCGAACCCCTTCGCGGCCCGCGCGTACAGGGACGACTCCTCCTCGTCCCGGCCGGCGCGGTGCAGGGCCCGGCCGAGGGCCAAAACCCACGCCGGATCGGCCTGCGCCTCGTGGCGGAGCAGGAACGCGACGGCCTCGTCGGGCTGACCCGCGTCCAGCCAGACGGCCGAGGTCCGGTCCCAATCGTCCGGGGCCGTGTCCGCATGGGCAGACCCACCCGCCCTGCCCTCCTCCTGGTTCCCGGCCCGCGTCTCGATCACGCGCGACAGGACCCGATGCGCCTCCTGGGTCCGCCCCTCCCGGACCAGGAGCCGGGCGAGCAGGATCAGGTCGTCGGCCCCGAACGGGACCCCGCCCCGAAGGCCCTCCTCGAGGAGGCGGGCCGCCGGCTGCACGAATCCATGGCGCTCCAGCAGGACGGCTGCCGCGCGCCAGGCCTTCGGACGCGCATCGGACGCCTCGGAGTCCGCCACCGGGATGCCCCACCCGCCCGACAGGAGCCTCCGGGCCGCGCGCTCGGCCAGGACCGGGTCCGAGACGGCCTCGGCCGCCAGGATGACCGTGTCGGCGTCGGTCTCTCCGAACTCGGGGAAGTCCACGAGCAGGCCCGCGGCGCGGGCAGCCGCACCGGTTTCCCCGTACCTCGTGAACAACAGACACGCCTCGCGCAGGAATCCCTGGCCAGCGGGGCTGCCGGGACTCGCGGCGGCCCGATCAAATGCTTCCCGGGCCGCATCGCCGTCCCCGATGCGGAGGAGGTTGTGGATCCGGCGCAGGACAAGCGAGGGCGGCACGTCCGGTCCGGGCCCGAGGTCCAGGAACTCGGCGGCCTCGCGAAACCGCGCCGCCTCCTCCAGGATGTCGGCGGCCCGGGTGACCGCCGCCCGGCGACCCGCGGGTTCCAGCCCCGCCCCGGCCACGAACGCGGCGAGCAGGCGCCTCGCCTCGTCCGTCCGCCCGCGCCGCAAGGCCGGGCGCGCGCAGCGGAGCAGGTCCTCGCCCTCCAAGGGCGTTCCGAGGGCCAGCAGGTCGCACGCCGCGCCGGCTCGCCCGAAATCCCCGACCTCGGTCAGCCCGGTCGCGAGCACCCGCAGGGTGGCGATGAGAGTGGGGCAACGCTCGAAGGGCCGCACCTCCGAGGCAACGAAGGACGCGGCCGCGTCGAGGGTGGCGGCGAGTTCGCCGGCCTGGAGCGAGGACACGGTGAACCGCGCGCACGGGTCGTCTCCGGGGGAGCCTTCGAGGGTCGGGTCGGGGAACAGCGCCACCGCCAGCGCGACGCCGGCGGCGAGAGTCGGAAGAAACGACCTCCGCCCACGATCCGCCAAGGCGATCTCGGAAGAACGACGGAACACCTTGATTTGGCGCGGTTTCGTGCTGGCCGCGACTTGGAAGTCGCGGCCCCAGGGTGGTGAATCGGTCCGTCGTCGTCTTGAAGCAACTGCAAAATCTTGCGAAATCTGGTGGCGGATTCCGGTCCGCATCGTCATCGGTCCAGGGGGTCCCGATGGGGACGATACCCCGGCTCGACGGGGATCGGATAGTTCCCGGTGAAGCACGCGTCGCAGTACCCCCCCGAGGCCTGTCCCGACACGGCGCGATGCAGGCCGGACACGGACAGATACCCGACCGAATCGGCCGTCACGGCGTCGGCGATCTCCCGCATCGTGGGCAGGCGCGAGGCGATGAGTTCCTCCTGGGACGGGGTGTCAATGCCGTAGAAGCACGGCCAGCGGGTCGGGGGCGACGAGATGCGCAGGTGCACGGCCCGGGGGTTCTGGGACCGCACCATCTCGACGATCTTCCGCGACGTGGTCCCGCGCACGATCGAGTCGTCCACGATCACGACCACGCGGTTGCGGAAGAGGTTCGACACGGGGTTCAGTTTCAGCTTGACGCCGAAGTTCCGGATGCGCTGCTCCGGCTCGATGAAGGTGCGTCCGACGTAGTGGCTCCGGATGAGCCCCATGTCGAAGGGGACGTCCAGGACCTCCGCGAACCCGATGGCCGCCGCCACGCCGGAGTCCGGGACCGGGATGACCAGGTCGGCGTCGGGGACGGGCTGCTCGCGGGCGAGTTGACGCCCCAGTTCCTTGCGGACCGCGTAGGCCTGCTGGCCGAACACGACGCTGTCGGGGCGCGCGAAGTAGATGTGCTCGAAGACGCATCGGGCCAGGGGTTGCGGCGGGAGGGGCTGACTCGAGGACACCTCGACCGGTTCGCCCGCTCCACCCTGGCCCCCCCGGTGGGCCGTCACGACCTCGCCGGGAAGGACCTCGCGTTCGACGGTCGCGCCGATCAGGTCGAGGCTCGTCGTCTCGGAGGCCACGACGACCGCCCCGTCCAGGCGCCCCAGGACCAGGGGCCGGAAGCCGCGCGGGTCACGAACGGCGACGAGTTCGGCGGGACTCAGGAGCACCAGCGAATACGCCCCCTTCGCGCGTTCCATCATGTGGGCCACTCGGTCCGCGAGGGTCCGGCCCGGGGACGACGCGACCAGGTGCAGCAGGACCTCGCTGTCGGAGGTCGAATGGAACACGTGACCCCGCTCCATCAGGTCGCCGCGCAGTTCGTGGAAGTTCACGAGGTTGCCGTTGTGGGCCAGGGCCAGGGCCCCTCCGGCGAAGAGACACCGGATGGGCTGGGCGTTCTGGAGGGACGAGGACCCCGCGGTGGAGTACCGGACATGCCCGATGGCGTGGGAACCCGGGAGCCTCTGGAGGACCGGGCCGGTGAAGACGTCCGCGACGAGGCCCATCTGCCGGTGGATGTGCAGGCGGTCCCCCTCCGCGGTCACGATCCCCGCGCTCTCCTGGCCCCGATGCTGGAGGGCGTGCAGACCCAGGTAAGCGATCTTCGCCGCGTCCTGGTGTCCGAAGACACCGAAGACGCCGCATTCGTCGTGGATCTCTTTCAATCGAAGTCCCGATCCGAACAGGAGGTCACCCGGTGGTCGTGGACGCCGTCTCGTCGGGGGGCGGCGGGAAGATGGCGTCAATCTCCTTTTCGACCGCCGAGGTCGCGTCCGAGGTCGCCACGGCGAGTTCCTTGACCAGCAGTTCCTTCGCCGTGTCGAGCAACTTGCGTTCGCCGAACGAGAGGGACTTCTCGTAGCGAAGGAGGTACAGGTCCCTCATCACCTCGGCCACGTCATAGACCGACCCCGTCTTGAGTTTCTCGATGTACGCGCGATAGCGGCGATTCCAGTTCTGGCGCGCCGTGCGGGCCGGTTTCGACCGGAGCACGCCATAGACCGCCGGGACCTCCTCGCTCGGGATCACCTGGCGGAGCCCCACCCTGGGCACCTGCCTCAGCGGGACGAGGATCCGCCGGTCCGTGTCCAGCAACCGGAGTAGGAAGAAGGTTTCCTGGTTCCCGGAAACCTCCCGGCTCTCGATCCCGAGGATCTCGGCCACCCCATGGGCCGGATAGACGGCCCGGTCCCCGATCCTGAAGTTCCCGATCATGGTTCACCTCCTGGGATCCGAAGAGTCGTCCGCGCGATCCGGGGTTCCGTTGCTCCCGGCGGACGCGCACAGGGCGAGGACCTTCCGCCTTCCGACCGGAAACCGTTCCCGGTACCGGGCGCATTCCGATTCGAGCGCCTCCGCGTCCCCGGACGCGGCGAGGGCCTCGATGAGCGCGGCGCGCACCTCCTCGAGGCGGCCCGTGGCCGGGATGTCCCTCACGAGCCTCTGAAGCCGGCGAGCGGCCCCAAGAGGCCGGTCCCGGGTGCGGTAGAAGTGCGCGACCTCCATCTCGAAGGACCCCGCGACGCGCACCATGCGGTCGAGCATCTGCCGCGCCTCGAGGACGTATGGGCTGTCGGGGAAGCGCGTCAGGAATTCTTCCAGGGCCTTGATCGCGGCCCGCACCGGCCTCTGGTCCTTCCGATCCGCCGGGGGAAGAAGGAAGAAGTCCGCGGGCATCGAGCGCACGGTGGCCTCGGCGAGCCGGTAATGGGCGTAATGGAGGTTCGGGTCGCCGAGCGCGGTCTGCGTGAACGAACGATACGCCTCCGCGGCCTCCTCGTATTTCTCCTCGAGCATCAAGGCGTCCGCGAGCCGAAGGCGGGCCAGCGGGGTGTACGCGATGTACGACGGGCCGCGGGCCACCTTCTGCAGGCGCTCGCGGGCCGCCGGGTAGTCGGCCTCCTTCAGGGCCGTGAGTCCGACCAGGTAGTCCTCGCGGGCCTGGGCCAGCGTCGTGACCCGGTCCCCCCGGACCTCCGGAGCGCCCGCGCAAGAGGAGCCGAGGATCGCGGACAACGCGAGAATCAAGATTCGGAAAGGACAATTCATCGGCCCTCGGGTACTCCACGAGGCGACATGACTTTATCAGAATCGGGGTGTCCAGGTCAACCCCCTGGGACGCGCGGACCTTGGGCCCAACCTCGATTTGCTTCCCGCAGGGGAATTGAGAATACTTGCTCGTCTTGCGGCGCCGAGGCATGGCGCACATGGACGGCGAATGCTGACGAACGCGATCTTCATCCGGGAGGTGCCCGATGGACGCTAGTCCAGGAGCGCCGGAGGCGCCGATCCCGCTCTGGCGCCGGCCCATGGCGTGGCTCCGGCGCATGTACGACTGGGTCCTGCACTGGGCCGAGACCCCCTACGGGGCCCCGGCCCTGTTCCTGCTTGCCTTTGCGGAGTCCTCGTTCTTCCCCGTCCCGCCGGATGTGCTCCTGATCGCCCTGACCCTCGGGATGCCGCGGCGGGCGTGGCGGTATGCCCTGGTCTGCTCCGTCGGGTCCCTGGCCGGCGCGGCCCTTGGCTACGGCATCGGGTACGGGGCCTGGGAGTCGCTGCGAGGCTTCTTCATCCCGTATCTCTTCTCTCAGGAGGCCTTCGACAACGTCGGGCGGCTCTACCAGGACAACGCGGCCCTGGCGATCTTCACCGCGGCGTTCACCCCGATTCCCTACAAGGTCTTTACGGTGGCCGCCGGGGTCTGGCACGAGCACGTGTCGCTCGCGGTGCTCCTCGCGGCCTCCGCGGTCGGCCGCCCCTTGCGGTTCTTTCTGGTGGCCGGGCTCCTGCGCTTCTTCGGCCCGCCGGTCAAGCGCTTCATTGACCGGTACTTCGATTGGCTCGCCCTCGCCTTCGGGGTCCTGCTGATCGGCGGGTTCGTGGTCGTCAAGAAGGTCCTGTGACGGACCCTCCCCGTGAAACCAAGGTTCTAGACGCCCGGCGGCAGGGTCACGACCGTCACGCCCTCGCCCCCCTCCTCGCGGGTACCGGGCCGGAACGAGGCGCCGTAGGGCGAGGAGCCCAGGTACTCGCGGACGGCCTTGCGCAGGGCCGACGTCCCCATCCCGTGGATGACCACGAGCGTCGTCCCCGTCTCCCGGCGATAGGCCTCGTCCAGCCGCTTCTCGAGCACGGACAGGGCCTCGTCCACGCGCATCCCGCGCAGGTCGAGGGTGTTGTCGGCCGTGCCCGAGGCGGTGGCAATCGAGTCCGGCACGGTGGACGGCCCGTGGACGGGCGAAGGCGGCGCGCCGGCGGATGACGTGCCGTGCCGTGGTCCGGCCGCGGCGGATCTGGGCCTGCGCAGATGCTCGACCGGCACGTGCGTGCGCATCGCCCCGACCTGGACCTCCGCGCGCTTGCGGTCGCCCCGGACCGAAACGATGCGTCCGGTCGCCCGCAGCGGCAGGACGAAGACCTCGGCCCCCGGCTTGACGTCCGCCTCGGGCACCGGATCCGAGGGCAGGTCCTCGACCAGCGGGGCCTCACGTTCCATCGCGGCCCGCACCTCGGCCTTCTTCTCGCGGACCTCGCGGCGGGTCGTCACCACACGCCGTTTCGCGGCCTCCTCCTCGCGGGCCTTCCGGGCGATCCGGTCCAGTTCGTCCTCGAGGTCCTTCATCTTCCGGAGCACGTCGCGCCGGGCCTCGTGGACGAGCCGGTCGGATTCGCGCCGAAGCCGCGCCAGTTCGGCCTCGTAGCGTCGCTGGTCCAGGGCGGCGCGCGCCTTCAGGGCCTCGGCCTCGGCCTTCTCGCGGGCGAGGGCCTCCCGGAGCCGGGCGACCTCGGCCAGCATCTCGTCCAGGCGCCGCTCCCGCTCGTCCACGCGGGCCCGCGCCCGGGCCACGACCTCCGCGGGCAGACCCGCCGCCTCGGCCGTCTCGAAGGGGTTGCTCCGCCCGGGCTCGCCCATCTCGACCCGGTAGGTCGGGCGTCCCGTCCGCGGGTCCATCCCCACGCGCGCGTTTGTGAATCGCGGGTGGTCCCGCCCCAGTTCCTTCAGGGACTCGAAGTGGGTCGCGACCACGCACTCGGTTCCTCCCTCGACGAGGGTCTCGACGACGGCCGCGGCGAGGGCCTCGCCCTGCCTGGGTTCGGTCCCGGTGGCCAGTTCGTCGAGGAGCGCCAGGGTCCGACCGGGCGGGCGGTCCAGGACCTCCCGGATGCGCTCGACCTGGCCGGTGAAGGACGACACCGCCCGATCCACGCTGGTCAGGTCCCCGAGCAGGGTGAAGACGTGGTCGTACCAGGGGATGGAGGACCCGGACCCCACGGGCGGCAGGAGCCCGTGCCGGACCATGGCGACGCACAGGCCCACGGTGCACAGGGCCATGGTCTTGCCGCCCGCGTTGGGTCCGGACAGGATCAGGGCGCACGGGGGCACGTCGAGCGCCACCGTCACCGGGACCACGTCGCGTCCGAGGGCCAGCAGGAGCGGGTTGCGTGCCTCCTCCAGCCGCAGGGACTCCCGCGCGGCGCCCGTGGGCAGCCGCGGGAAGGTCCCCCGGAAGGCGAGCGCCTGGCGTCCTCGGGCCAGGATCGAGTCCAGGCGGAACAGGGCCTCCGCGAGGCGCTGCGCCTCGGCGTGGTAGCGCCCGACCAGGGCCGAGCGCTCCTTGAGGATCGCGTACTCCTCGACCTCGACCTGGTCCAGCACCCACTTCAACTGGTTGTTGTCGGCGATGATGGGCTCCGGCTCGACGAAGACCGTGGCGCCGGTCTGCGACGTCCCGTGGATGATGCCCGGGAAGAACCGCCGATCCTCGGCGCGCACGGGCAGGACGTAGCGGCCCTCGCGCAGGGTGTAGTAGTCGTCCTGAAGGAACACCCGCACCCGGTCGTCCTTGACCAGCCCCTCGATGATCCCCTTCACCCGCTGGCCCAGGGCCGCGGCCTCCGACCGCAGTTCCCCGAGCCGCGGCGAGGCGTCGTCCCGGATCCGGAGGTCCGGCTCGAAGGTCGTCGCGATCCGCTCGCCCACGGCCCCGAGGTCCGGCCAGCCCGCGGCCCATTCGCACAGGCTCGGGGCGCGCAGGCTCGTGGCCTGAAAGAATGTCCCGGCCTCGCGGCCCGCCAGGAACAGGCGCGCGCAGGCCATCAGTTCCGCGGGGGCGAGCACCCCACCCTTCCGCGCGGTCTCGAGGTGCGCGGACACGTCCTCGACCCCCGCAAGGCCCGGCGCGTCGGGTAGCCCCAGCACCGCGGCCGCCTCCTCCACGAGCGCCAGTTCCCGCGAGCACGCGCCCGCGTCCGGCAGCGGCGCCAGCGACAGGACCTGCCGGCGGCCCGGTTCGGTCCGGGCCCGGGAGGCGGCGTCCTCGAGGATGCGCGCGAACTGAAGGTCGGTCAGGGTCCGCCGGTCCATCCCGGGTCCTCCTGTTTTTCAATCAACTTCAGATATTTCAACGCGACGGGGTCCCCGGGACGTCCCCGGAGGACTTCTCGGAACAACGAGCGGGCCTGGGCCGCGTCCCCACTCGCGAAGGTCGCAATCGCCAGGTTCTTGACGAAGAACTCGCGGTGGTCGAGGGTCTCGATGCAGCGACGATAGACCGCGGCGGCGCGCTCCGGCCACTGGTTGCGGCCGAACATCCAGGCATTGCCGAGGTTGCGGCAGACCTGCGGGCTGTCCGGATAGCGGGCGTACAGGGGGGTCCACAGGGCCACCCCGTCGCGATAGACCGGGGCGTGCGCGAACGAGGCGGCCCCGAGCGCGACCACGGCGACGAGGCCCAGCGTGGCGAGGCCTGTCCGGAGGCGGCGCGACGCGCGTGGGACGGTCCGTTGCGTCCAGGCGGCGAACGCCAGGGACAGTCCGCACATCGGCAGGTAAAGATATGAATCGGAGTATTCGCGATTCAATGGAACAATCCCGGACGACGGCAGCCACGTCAGGAGGGCCAGCGCGAGCCCCGGCCAGGAGGGATGGTCCCTGCGCCAGGCCCGGACGGCGAGCACGACGACCGCGAGGGTCACGACCACCCCGGCGGCGACCATCGAGGCCTCGGGACCCCCGGGGGGGTCCAGGTACTTCGGGGCCAGGTCCACGGGGAACAGCAGGATGGTGGCGTGGCGTCCGGCCGAGGCGAAGACGCGGCGCGCCGTCTCGACGAGGCCGCCCGCGCGGCCCAACGCGCCCACCTCGGTCTGGAGGGCGAATCCGGTCCCCACGAGGACCAGGTGGATCCCCATCAGGACGATCCACACCACGCGCGGGGACCGCGGACCGCCCGCCTGCGCGCCGTCCCCGGGAGGGTCCAGGGCCGCGAACAAGAGCGGCACGAAGGCCGCGGAGGGCTTGGAGAGGGTCGCGAGCAGCAGGAGCGAGGCCGCGGGGAGGCGGGCCACCCAGGAGGCACGGCCGGTCACGATCCGCCACCACGATCTCGGCAGCACGACGGAAGACCTTGATCTGTCGCGGTCCCGTGGCAGCCGCGACTTGGAAGTCGCGGCCCCAGGGTGGTGAAATGAAACGAAGC
>DYKK01000344.1 GCA_020722625.1 Anaeromyxobacter dehalogenans | reverse complement strand
GTGCCCGCAAGACCCGCCGCACCCGTCGTCCCCGCACTCGCGGCCCTCGCAGTCCGGGACGCAGATGGGCACGCACTGGCCCGACTCGTCGCACTTCTCGTCCGCCCCGCACTCCCCGCACGTCGCGCCGCACCCGTCCGGCCCGCACTCGCGCCCGTCGCACTGCGGGGCGCACACGCACGCCCCCTCGTGGCACACGAGCCCCGGGGCGCACGTCCCGCACGAGTTCCCGCACCCGTCCACGCCGCACGCCAGCCCCTCGCACGACGGCACGCACTCGCAGTGCCCCTGCACGCACTCCTGCCCGAAGTGGCACTGGCCGCACGACCCGCCGCACCCGTCGTCGCCGCACGCCTTCCCGGCGCACGAGGGCACGCACTGGCAGGTCCCGGCCACGCATCCCATCCCCTGCGGGCACGACCCACACGACCCGCCGCACCCGTCCGGCCCGCATTCCTTGTCCGTGCAGTCGGGGGTGCAGGACCCGCATCCTCCGCACTCGTTCATGCACTCGTCCACGCACATCTCGTCCCAGGCGCTCCAGCAGCAGTAGGGGTCCATGTCGCACACGCACGCCTCGCACTTGCAGCCCCCGCACCCCGGCCACCACTGCACCTCGCACCCGGGGCCTCCGAAGCACTGCCCGTTGGCGTTGCACTCCTGGTCCGGCCCGCACTCGCCGCACGACCCGCCGCACCCGTCCGGCCCGCAGGCCTTGCCCTCGCAGGCCGGGGTGCAGGCCGGGGTGTCGAAGGCGCCCTCGGTCGGGGTGACGGCCGTGTTGCCGGCGCCGTCCGCGGCCTCGACGCGATAGACATAGTGGGTGGCGGGCGACAGGCCCTCGAGCACGGCCTCGTGGTCCAGGCCGAATCCCGGCGCGGGCACCGGCGTCTCCTGGCCCGCGGGCCCCAATAGCACTCTGCCGGACGAGGGCTCGTCGGTGCTCCACCGGACCCGCGCGGACGACGACGTGAGGTCCAGGACCTCGATGCCGGAGATGACCGGCGGCTCGCAATCCCACGTCGCCTCCGCCTCGGCCACGGCCGGGGAGCCGTTGCAGTCCGCGTCGGCGTATCGCACGGTCAGGACCGCCCCGTGCGCCGGTTGAAGCCCCAGCGCGACCGGGTCGAGCGTGCCCGCGAACCGGCTCGAGTCCGGCCCGGTCTCGGTCAGGACCAGGGCCGCCGCCGCGCCGCTGCCCTTCTGGGCCGTCACCGAGGCGTTCTCGGTCGCACCGGGGTCCTGGTTCAGGTCCTGGTCCCACAGGGTCACGGCCACGGCCTGGTCGCACCGCAGGACCGAGGGCTTGACCTGGACAAGCCCGCACCCGGTGATGACGACGGACACGGCCCCGGTCCAGGGCACCGCATCAAAGGCCGTCACGACCACGTCCAGGTCCCCGGGCGTTTCGGGCGCGAAGTCCAGCGTCACCATCCCCTGGGCGTCCGTGTAGCCCGCGGCGTCCACGTCCCCGTCGTCGCGGAAGACGTGCACCAGGGCGCGCTCGACCGGGGCGCCGTCCGGCCGCGTCACCGTGAAGGTCTCGGACACCTCGCCCACCGGGAGCACGGCCGGGCCGGTCACGGTCAGGGTGTCCGGGGGCCGCGACCGCAGCAGCATCGAGGCGTCCCCGAACAGGATGTACTGCTCGAAGGTCTCCTGGACCGTGTCCCCGGTCCCCCACACCTGCGCGAGGTACGCCCGGCCCGCGAGGGCCACCTCCCCCCACCGGTGCACCCCCTGCTGCGTGAACGCCTTGGTCATCCCGATGGCCATCTCGCCGGGCTCGTCCCAGTATGCCGGGGTCGAGGCCGAGTAGATCGCCACGGCCCCGGTCGCCTGTCCCTGCTGATTCGCCCGCATCCACGCCTCGGCGAAGCACGTGCCGTACTGGTCGAACGCCCCGTTGTCGCACGAGATGTCCACCACGGGCAGGATTTTTCCCTGGTTTTTCAACTGGTTGACATGGCCCACCTCGAACTCCGGCATGGTGCTGGCCCAGGACGTCCCGCTCCCGTGCCCCAGGTAGGTGACCCACCCGCGCCCTTCGTTGAGGGCGCTCGAGACCTTGCCGGTCGTGGCGGCCCCGTTGCTCGCGTACAGTTTGTTGACGGGGTGGTAGCCGTAGTCCTTCTGGAGCCCGCAGATGATGTCCGAGCGGTAGTCGTCGTTGCTGGTGCCGTCCCCCTCGGACGACGAGATGCACACCGCCCCGGTCAGCCAGGCAGCCTCGGTCGGGACCTCGGACTCGTACCAGATCACCTTGCCGACCTGGAGGGCAAGGTCGCCCTCGTCCTGGACGCTGAAGCGCGACACCAGGAGGTCGGACACGAGGTCGTTGCCCTCCAGTTGCGAGTAAATGAAGTCCGACGCGCACCCCCCGATCCCGTGGTTCGTGGGCATCTTCTGCACATCGCCCACCAAAATGACAAAGGTCGGCCGCGTGGCCGGGTCGGTGTACTGTGATTGAAGATATTTCTTGATGGCTGTGTTGGTCTGACCCGCCTCCGACAGCGGCACCACGTCCGCGCGGAACCCCAGGCGGCGCTTGAAGTCCGCGAGCACCTCGGCCCCGGCGACCCAGGCGTCGGGCGCGAGGATCAGGATGCGCTCCACGGCCGGGACCGCGCCGTCGCGCAGCCGCAGGGGCTCGAAGTTGACGAAGGTGCGACGATAGGCGGCCTCGAAGGTCGGGGAGAGCCGCGGGTCCGCCAGGAACCTCGTCCCCGCGTGACGCACGCGCACGCGCATCCGCGCGTGGACCACGACGCGGTCCTGGGCGGGGTCGAACTGGACCGCGTTCAGGCGAATGCGGGCGTAGCGCACGTCGCGCATCACGCCCACCTCCTCGATGGAGGCCACGTCCGCCGGGTACGGGTCGCGACCGTCGTAGATCGTCCGGTCGCACACGAACCGACCCGGGCCGGGCGCCGGGCCGCAACGCTTGGGCTTCGGCTGAACCGGGGCCACGCGCACGCCCTCGACCGTGACCCGGTCGTCGGACACGACCTCGAGGATCGGCACCGCGTCACGGGGAATCGCGAGGAACCGCGACACGAAGGGCACCTCGGGCTTGCCCGGCGTGGACACGCGCCCCTCGCGCAGGGACACGGTCGCGTACGTCCCGTCCTCCAGCGCGACCTCGCCCAGGAACAGCCCGAAGACCTCGATGTCCAGGGTGGTGGCCTGCGGCGTGGCCTCCACGACCGCCACGCGCACGGCCCCTCCCTCCGGGCCGGCCCCGGGTCGGATCGGGAGAAACGTCTCGGCCGTCGCGGTCCCGGCCCATCCAAGCAACAACCCCGCCAGGATCCAACGCTTCATCGTGTCAAGGCCTCCGGAAAAACGGGC
>DYKK01000010.1:6560-21698 GCA_020722625.1 Anaeromyxobacter dehalogenans | reverse complement strand
TCGCTCCCTGCGCGGGAAGCCGGGGCCCCAGTCGCGGCTGGCACGAGAGCGCGACAAATCAAGGTGTTCCGTCGTTCTTCCGACATCGGGACGGCGGATCGTGGACGGCCCCGGAAACCCGGTCGGTGGGTGGCGGCGCGTGGGCGACCCTGACCGGCGTCCTCGTCTTCTGCGGCTTTCTGCTGTTTTTGCCTCCGGTCCCGTACTGGCTCGACGCCCCCGAGATCCTCGCGGCGGGGTGGAACCTCGGCCAGGTCCATCCCCCCGGCCACCCGGCCGCGCTCATGCTCCTGAAGGCGTTTTTGCTGCTCCCCGTCGGGGAAGCGGCCTTCCGGGCCAACCTCTTCTCGGCCGTGCTGGGCGCCGTGTCCGCCGGGCTCGTGTGCCGAATCGTCCAGGGGATTGCGACCGAGATGCGCTGGACGAGGGCCCACGACCGGCTGGACCGGGCCCCCCGTCCACGCCACGCCCGTCTCGTCCCCGGCGTGGCAGGCCTCGCCGCGGGCCTGGGCACGGGCTGGAGCCTGTCGTCCGTCCTCCAGTCGCTGTCCGTGGAGGTCTATACGCTGAATGCGGCCCTGGTGCTCGCCGCCCTCGCCCTGGCCCTCTCGACGGGCCGGGGGCCGGAGACGGGCGGGGGAGCGGGGCGGACCGACCGGCGGGTGATCGGGCCGATCGCCCTCCTCCTCGCCCTCGGGCTCGGCAACCATCACTTCCTGACCGTTCTGGCCGTTCCCGCACTGGCCGTCGGGCTGGTTCGCTGGAACCGGTCTCTTGCCGCGTCCCTGGTCGCGAGCGGGACGGTCCTGGTTGCGGCCGGCGGCCTGATCGTCGCTTACCTGTGGGCACGCGGGTCGGCCGGGGCCTGGCCTGCGTGGGCCGACACCTCCACCCTGGACGGGGTCTGGTGGGTGGCCTCGGCGCGGATGTTCTCCGAGTCGCTCGGTGGTTTCGACGACCCGGTTTCGGGCATCGCGGGCAACCTGGGCAAGGCGCTCGCCCTCCTCGCGACGGACTTCTCGCCCGTCGGCGTGGTCCTGGCCGCCGGGGGGCTGTACCTGTGCGTCCGGAGCGGCCGCGTCCAGGCCGCGGTCGTGCTGGCCCTCTTGATCGCGGGGAGCCTCGCGTCCAAGGTCTCGATGGGGATCCTGGACCCGCACAATCCCGACGACCACGGGTACTTCCTCGGGGCCGTGGCGGGCGTCGCGATCCTCCAGGGGCTGTTCGGCGCGGGTCTGATCGGCCTGGCCGCCGAGGTCCCGCTCCCGCGCCCGGGCCGGTGGGCGGCCGGGATGGTCGGGGCGGCGGTCCTGGCCTCGACCGCGCTCGTCCCGCCGGCGATGTCCCTCCCGGTGGCGGTGGACCGGGCCGCGCTGCGCGACCCGGTCGAGGTGACGCGCCTGGTCTGGGACGAACAGCCGCCGCGCTCGGTCCTGTTCCTGTCGCACTACCCCGTGTACTTCCAGGCCATGCACGGACAGGTCGTCGAGGGAGCGCGGCCGGACGTGACCCTGGTGCAGTCGTCGCTGTACCGCAAGGCGCGGGGAGGACGGTTCTACGCGGATCGGCTGCGGCGCGAGGACCCGGACCTCTGGGGGCTGGTCGAGGGGTTCCTGCGGGACCAGACGATGAACGCGACCGAGCTCGCGCGCCTGGCCGTGCGGCGGCCCGTCCGTTTCGACGCCGAGGACGAGCCCGTGATGCCGGGACTGCGTTTCGGGGGGTGGACCCTGGAGGTCGCGGTGGACGAGGCGGAGGCGGGCCGGCGTCCCCCCGCGGAGGCCGGCGGGGGCAGGTGGGCGGGCCATGAAAAGACCCTGGCGCAGGTCGAGGACCACGTCCGCCGGATCAGACGGTCGGTCCCCTGGCCTCCGCCGGGGGGCGGTGACGTCGAGACCCGACGGGTCCTGGTCCGTCACCTGGCCTCGATGGCCCGGACCCTGGCGGCGCTCGGTCATCGTCCGGCCGCCGCGCGCCTGGTCGAGACCGCGCTCGAGATGAATCCCCTGGACCGGCGATTGCGGGGGCTCGCGGCGGACCTCGGGACACAGCCCAGGCCTTAGCGTCCGCAGCACGGACAAGGTCACGCGGCACGGACTTGGCAGTTGCGCCGTGCGCCTCCTACACTTCGAGGCGCGAGTGTCGAAGACGACCCCGTTTCAGGGCCGGGCACATGGACCGCTGGATTGACTCGTTCCTGCACGACCTCCGGGTGCAGAGGGGATTGTCGCCGCACACGATCTCGGCCTACGCGAGGGCCGCGGGACGATTCGTCGCGTTCCTCGAGAAGCGCGGGTCCGTGCGTCCCGGCGGCGAGGTGTCCCGCGAGGACGTCGAGGCCTTCCTCCGATATCTCACAGACGAGGGGCGGCTGTCTCCCCGAAGCCTGGCCGCCACGGTCGTGGCCCTGCGGCAGTTTTTCCGCCATGCGACCGCCTCCGGTGTCCTCGCGCATGACCCGATGGAGGACGTCGAGATCCCGCGCTTCCGCCGCCGCCTGCCCGTGGTCCTGTCCGAATCCGAGGTCGAGGTCCTGGTCGAGACCCCGTCGGACGACTCGCCGGTGGGCCTCCGGGACCGCGCCATCCTGGAACTCCTGTACGGGTCCGGCCTGCGCATCTCCGAAGCGCTCGCCCTCGAGGTCCACCACGTCAACCTGGTCTCCGGATTCGCCCTGGTCCGCGGCAAGGGCGACAAGGAACGGGTCGTCCCGATCTCCGACCCGGCCCGCGAGGCGGTCGTCCTCTACCTGCGGGACGGACGACCGGCCCTCCTGGGCGGCCGGCGCGGCCGCGGCCGCCGGGACCCCCTGTTCGTCACGGCGAGGGGCGGGGCCCTCACGAGGCAGGGCTTCTACAAGAACCTGCGGAAGTACGGCATCCAGGCCCGCCTGGCGAGGCGCGTCTCCCCACACAAGCTGCGGCACTCGTTCGCCACCCACCTCGTCAACCGGGGCGCGGACCTGCGCGCGATCCAGGAGATGCTCGGGCACGCGGACATCTCGACCACCGAGGTCTATACGCACGTAAGCCGTCGCCACCTGCGCGAGGTCCATCGCAAGGCGCACCCGCGGGCCTGATGGGCGCACGGAAGGCATGACGACAAAGCCAGGGACACCGCGATCCCGGATCCCGGATGCCGGGAACAGTCGCAGGGACAGTTGTCAGGGACAGTGACAGTGTCAGCGTCAGTGCCCCGTTGGACGCGGGGGGCGGGGCGTTGATGACCGAGCCACGTTCACCGCGACCCCCGGACCCCGGTCTCTAGACAGGCCAAGGTGTCTTGTCGTTCGTGAAGGCGGATCGGCGCTTGATGGCGTAATTGACGGGAGACGGTGTCCGGAGTAAAAGGGGGGCTGCGTGACCCGGTTGTTGGGCGAGGCGGACAGATGACCGACAAGGACATCCGCCGCGAGGACAGGCCCGCGGACGATCTCGAACGTCTGAGGCACGCCCTGATGAACCCCCTGACGGTGGTCGTCGGGTATGCGCAGATGATCGCGAACGAACCGGACCTCGACCCGGAGACCCGCTCCCGCGCGGCGCTGATCCTCGCCCAGGCCAATGAGTGTGTCCGGATCATCGAGTCCTGGAAGCATCCCGCCGTGGCACCAGGCCCGGAAGTCCTGCCCGCGACGGGTCGAGACGCCTCGGGGGAGTTGCGGAGCGGCCGGATCCTCGTCGTGGACGACGAGGTCATCATCCGCACGCTCGCCCGGCAGGTGCTCGGGTCGGTTCACGACGTCGAGACCTGCGAGACCGCCGACGACGCGCTGCGGCTGATCATGGTCGGGGAGTTCGATGCGATCCTGATCGACCTGAACCTGCACGGGACGACCGGAGGCCGGGCCCTGTACGAGACCCTGAAGGTGCAGCACCCCGAACTCGCGGACCGCGTCGTGTTCATGAGCGGGGGGGTCGTGGGGGACGAGGAGATCCGCTTCGTCGAGGAGAGCGGGCGTCCCTACATCCAGAAGCCGTTCAACATTGACGAACTGCGCGGGCTGGTCCAGAAGCTCATCGCTCAGTAGGCCCGCTCCCGACCTCGATCAACCCTTCCGGGACTTCAGGAAGAAATCCACGATCTCGAGGGGCAGCGGGAAGACGACCGTCGTGTTCTTCTCGGTCCCGATCTCCGTCAGGGTCTGGAGGTAGCGCAACTGGACCGCGACCGGCTGCTCGGCCAGAATCTTCGATGCCTCTTGCAGTTTCTGGGCCGCCTGGAACTCCCCGTCCGCGTGGATGACCTTGGCCCGCCGCTCCCGCTCGGCCTCGGCCTGCTTGGCCATGGCGCGCTGCATCTCGGTGGGCAGGTCCACCTGCTTCATCTCGACCAGGGAGACCTTGATCCCCCAGGGGTCGGTGTGCAGGTCCAGTTGTTCCTGCAACCGCAGGTTCAGTTTTTCGCGCTGGGACAGGAGTTCGTCGAGGTCCACCTCGCCCAGGACCGACCGGAGCGTGGTCTGGGCCAGCTGGCTCGTGGCGTAGAGGTAGTTCTCGACCTCGACCACGGCCTTGGTCGCGTCCATGACGCGGAAGTAGGCCACCGCGTTGACCTTGCACGTGACGTTGTCCTTCGTGATGATGTCCTGCGGCGGCACGTCCATCGTGATCGTCCTCAGGTCCACCTTCACCATCTTGTCGATCGGCCAGAAGACCAGGATCAAACCCGGCCCTTTGGCCCCGGCGAGGACGCGCCCGAGGCGGAAGATGACCCCCCGTTCATACTCTCTCAGGATGTGGATGACGTTGAACAGGTAGAGGACGACGATCGCGATGACCACGTGGAACCACTGGACCTCTTTGAGAAAAAACTCCATCGCTTGCCTCCTTCCGTTCTCCTGGCTTCTAGGATGTCTGCGTGACCCCGGCCGGCGGCGTGGAATCCTCGGGCTCCACGCGCAGGACGAGGCCGTCCACCCCCACGCACCGCACCCTCGCCCCCTTCGGAAGGGGCCGCGAGGCCGCTGCCTTCCAGTACTCCCCGTGGATCAGGACCTTTCCGGAGGGCTCCAGGGGCGTCACGACCTGGCCCTGAAGCCCGACCAGGCCCTCCAGCCCGGTCACGGTCCGCCGGCGCAGGGCCTTCAACGCGAGGCTCATCAGGAAGATCGAGATCACCCCCAGGGCCACGGCCGCGCCCACCGCGAGGAACGGGTCCACGCTCAACTCCCTCTCCGGCAAGTCCACCAGCATGATCGCCCCGAGCGCCAAACACACCGCGCCCGCCACGCCCAGGATCCCGAACCCCTGCACGAAGACCTCCGCGACGAAGAGACCGAGGCCCGTGAGGATCAGCAGGACCCCCGTCGCGTTGATCGGGAGGAACGAGAACCCCATCACCGCGAGGAGCAGCAGGATCCCGCCCACCACGCCCGGCAGGACCATCCCGGCATGCGTGATCTCGACGTACAGCAGGATCGCCCCGACCACGGCCAGCAGGAACGCCACGTTGGGGTTGGTCAGGGCCTCGAGGGCCTTCTCGCGGAACGTCTTCTCGACGGTCACGATCGGGGCGGCGGCCGTGGACAGGACGCGGACCTCTCCGTCCAGCATCGTGACCTCGCGCCCGTCGAGGCGCACGAGGAGGTCCACCTCGCTCGCCGCGACCAGGTCAATCAGCCCCTGGTCCATCGCCTCCTGGTCCGAATAGGACCGGCTCTCGGTGACCGCGAGTTCCGCGGCCTGCTGGTTGCGGCCGCGGCGCTCCGTGATCGCCCGCAAGAACGCCTGGGCGTCCTGGCGGACCTTCTCGAGCAGCACGGACGCCTGGCCCCCGCCGGACTTCGCGCCCTCGGGCTTGTCGTCCCGAGAACCCTTCTCGGGTTCGGACGAGGGTTCCCCGACCGGCAGGACCCCCCCGATGGACAGGATCGGGTGGGCGGCCCCGGTCCGGGTCCCCGGCGCCATGGCCGCCACGTCCGCGGACACCAGGATGAAGAAGCCCGCGGAGGCGGCCCGTCCTCCCGGCGGGAAGACATACGCGCAGACGGGCACGCGCGACACGAGGATCCGGCTGATGATCTGCTCCATCGAGTCCGCGAGGCCCCCGGGCGTGTTGAGCACCAGCAGGAACAGGTCGCTCCGCTCGCGCTCGGCCTGGTCGAGGGCCCTGGCCACGTACTCGACCTGGATGGCGTTGATCGGCGCGTCCACGACCGCCTTGTGGACGACCGCCTCGGCGCGGCCCGGCGCGGCGATGACGGCCATCCACAGGATTGCGAATCCCGCCGTCCTCACGAGTCCCCTTCCGGCCGCGGCCGGTTCATCGCGTGACCAGGACGTGGCAGTGGGCGTGGCGGGCCACGGACTCCGCCACGCTGCCCAGGACCATGCGCGCGATCCCCGACAGCCCGCGGCTCGCCACCACCACGAGGTCCACGCCCAGTTCCTCGGCCAGGCGAACGACCTCCGCGGCGGGCGCCCCCGACGCCACCACGACCTGGACGTCCCCGGACCCGCCGGGGTCCCGACCGGTCTCGCTCCGGACGACCTCCGCGAGGTTCGCGCGGATGTCGTCCTCCTGGCGCCGGATCGCCTCGGGATCGGGCATGGCCACGTAGTGCGGGAACAGCGGGCTGACCGCGACCGGCCTCGGGATCACGTGGCACACGGTCAGCCGCGCCCCGTTCCGGTGCGCTGCGGCGTGCGCCACGCGCAGGGCCGTCCGGGACGCCTCCGAGAAGTCCACCGCGACCAGGATGTTCCGGTACGTCTGGAGCGACGCCGGTTCCGGACGACTCGCTTCCGTCACGTCTCCCTCCTCGATCACCGTCTCCACCCGCCCGTCGGCGAACGTCACGACGAACGTGGGCCTCCGGAACAGGAAGTCGCGATGCGTTCGGGACCGATTCCGCCCGCCCGGCATGTCCTCGTTGTTCCCGAACGCGATGTGGGCCGTGTGCCGGGCCTTCTCGTCCTCCAGGAGGTTCCCGGTCAGGCGCGCCCCGGGGTTCAGGCCGATCCCGAGTTCCCCGATGACGCGGGCCTCGTCGTCCCTCGCCAGCACTTCCTCGACGCGCCCCCGGAAGGCCTCGTCCGCGCACTCGACCCGCGCCACGCGCCCGCGTTCCAGGACCAGTCGCACCGGGGCCGGGACCGCACCCAGGTCCCCGATCGAGCCGTCGCACACCACGACCCCGTCGGCCGAGTCCTCGATCGGGGCGCACCAGACCTCGCCCGCGGGGAGGTTCCCCCACTGTCCGTCCTGGAGGAACGTGTCCGTCGAGAATGCGCGACCGCGGATGTCGAGGGTCACGTCCGTCCCGCCGGGCGCCGTGATCCGGACGCGCGTCGCCCCCTCGAACCGGCCCATCAGGTCGAGGGCCTCGGTGCGCATGGTGTCGTAGTCCACGGCCATCGGCCCTTCCCGGAGCATGGCTTGCGTGATGCCCGGGGCGTGCCCGAGCCGCCGCGCCACGCGCATCAGCGACCGGATCAGTTCGATGCGGAACGGGGTCTCCTCGGCGCGACCCTGAAAACACGTCACGGCCACGTCCGTGTCCGGGACCCGCGCGGCCAGGTCCTCGGGGACCTCCCGCAACGGCCGGCTGCGCTCGGGAAGGACGTACACCTCGGGTTTCGCGCCCGCGCGCCGCGCCCCCTCCTCGAAGGCCTCGGCCACCCCGCGGGTCGCCTCGTCCGTCACCACCAGGAGGTTCTCGCCGGCCCGCACGTCCAGGAGTTGGGACAGGGCCCTCGATGCGTTCGCCACCAGAGTTTCGTCCGCAGGCATGACGCCCCCTCACACGATGTCTGTCCCGGAGTCTATCACCGATTCCGGCGCCGGGATATTCACACGCCCGAGCGGATTCACACGGCGGGCCTGGGCGGCTGGTCCTCGGCCTTGTCGCGCCGCCTGGAAGGTTCCTCGGGCTCGTCGGAGACCTCGTCCTCGGCGCGGGCCGGCGGGAGGGAATCACCGCCGCGACCTTCGGGCGGGCGGGCGATGGGGAACGGCTTCGCGCCCTCGGGCAGGTCCAGCACGTGATCGAGGACCTCGTCCATCTTCTTCACGAAGACGAACTCCATCTCGCGCCTCACCTGCTCCGGGATCTCGACGAGGTCCTTGCGGTTGCGCTCCGGCATCACGATCCGGCGGATCCCGCCGCGTTGGGCCGCCAGGACCTTGTTCTTGATCCCGCCCACGGGAAGGACAAGGCCCCGCAGGGTGATCTCGCCTGTCATGGCCGTGTCCCCGCGCGTGGGCACCCCGCTGAACAGCGAGAACAGGGCCGCGAACATCGTGACCCCCGCGGACGGCCCGTCCTTGGGGATCGCGCCCGCGGGCACGTGGATGTGGATGTCCGTCTGGTCGAAGACCCGTCCCTCGAGGCCGTAGGTCTCGGCGTTCGACTGGAGGTACGACAGGGCGATCTGGGCCGATTCCTTCATCACGTCACCCAGGTGCCCCGTCAGTTTCAGGCGTCCCTTTCCCCCCATCCGCGTGGCCTCGACGAACAGGATCTCGCCGCCGGTCGTGGTCCATGCGAGCCCGGTCGCGATCCCCGCGGACTCGGTCCGCTCCGCGGTTTCGGGCTGGAACATCTCGGGGCCCAGGAACTCTGCGACCATCTCCTCGTCCACGGGTTTCTGCTGCCAGGTCCCCTCGACGACCTTCACGGCAATCCCCCGGCACACGGACGCGACCATCCGCTCCAGGTTTCGGACACCCGCCTCGCGCGTGTAGTAGTCAATCAGGTAGAGGATCATCTTGTCGGAAATGTCAACGATGGTCGTATCGAGTCCGTGCTCCTTGATCTGCTTGGGGATCAGGTGTTCGCGGGCGATGGCGATCTTCTCCTCCGGGGTGTAGCCGGGCAGTTCGAGGAGTTCCATCCGGTCCAGCAGGGGAGGGGGGATGGTGTCGGTGACGTTCGCCGTCGTGATGAACAGGATCTGGGACAGGTCGAACGGGACGTCGAGGTAGTGGTCCATGAACGAGTGGTTCTGCTCCGGGTCCAGGACCTCCAGGAGCGCGCTCGTGGGGTCGCCCCTCCAGTCCCGTCCCAGTTTGTCCACCTCGTCCATCATGAAGACCGGGTTCCTGGACTCGGCCCGCTTCAGGCTCTGGATGATCTTGCCGGGCAGGGCCCCGATGTAGGTCCGGCGATGGCCCCGGATCTCGGCCTCGTCCCGCACGCCGCCCAGCGAGATGTGCACGAACCGGCGCCCCAGGGCGCGCGCGACGCTCTGGCCGAGCGAGGTCTTGCCCACGCCGGGCGGCCCCACCAGGCACAGGATGGGCCCCTTCAGGTTGTTTCGCAGTTTCGAAACCGCGAGGTACTCGAGAATGCGCTTCTTGACCTTCTCGAGGTCGTAGTGGTCCTCGTCCAGGACGCCCCGGGCGTGCGGCACGTCCAGGTTGTCCTCCGTGGTCTTGTCCCAGGGCAGGTCGCAGATCCATTCCAGGTAGGTCCGGGCCACCGTGTATTCCGGCGACGACGGCTGGATGGCTCGCAGGCGGCGGAGTTCCTTTTCGGCCACCTTGCGGACCTCGTCCGGCAGGGCGATCTTGTTCAGTTTCTCCTGGAGTTCGTCGAGGACGTCCCCGTCGTCCTCGAGTTCGCCCAGTTCCTTCTGGATCGTCTTCAACTGCTGGCGCAGGACGTACTCGCGCTGGCTCTTGTTCAGTTCGCCCTTGACCTCGGTGTTGATCTTCTGCGTGACCCGCAGGATCTCGAGGTGGTGGTGCAGGACCTTCAAGGTCATCCGGAGCGCGTCGAGGACGCTGCTCATCTCGAGGATCTGAATCTTCTCCTCGATGGAGATCGGCAAATTCGACGCGATCAGGAACACCAGGCGGCTCGGCTGGTCCACCTGCTCGACCATCTCGGCGGCGGTCGCCGGCATCTCGGGGATCAGTTGCAGGACCTCCGTCGTGACGGACTTCAGGTTGCGCATCAGGGCCTCGACCTCGACGTTGCGCGTCTCGTCCTCCGGGAGGATGGTCACGCTCGTGGCGAGGAAGGGGCTCGTCTGCACGAACTGGTTGACCTTGAAGCGCTCCAGGCCCTGGACCACGATGTCCACGCCCTGCTCGCGCTCGCGCACCACCCGCAGGATCCGCGCCGTGGTCCCGACCTCGTAGAGATCCTCGGGCGCGGGGTCCTGGGTCTCCTTGTCCTTCTGCGTGAGGACCCCGATGGGCTCGTCCTTGCCGGCCACGGCGTCCAGGAGTTTCAAGGTCTTCTCGCGGCCGATGACCAGGGGCATCACCAGTCCCGGAAACAGGACCGAGTTCCTGAGCGGCAGGATGGGAAGCGCCTGGATCGTTCGCGCCTCCATCCCGGAGTTTTTCTTCGTCTTGTCCGACATTCGTCGTCCTTCCCGATACGGCCCTCGCACGGAAGCGGTCCCGCGTCCCGGCGGGCCGCCCGAACCGGGATCATGGTCACGATCCCGATGAAATCAAGGCTCCGCGAACTCCGTCCCCAGGACGGAGGTCAGGAACCCCTCCGCGCCCTCCAGCGTGGCCTTCACCCTGGCGGCGCGAGCCTCCTTCACGGACTTTCCCGCCGCCACGAGCGCGTTCACGGCGTCCAGTTCCTGCTGGACCATCTGCCGGATGGACTCGTACGAGGCCCATCCCACCTGCATCCGCCCGTTGACGAAGAACGACGGCGTGCCCCTCGCCCCGAGGCCCATCGCCGCCTCCCCCTCGGCCAGGGCCCGCGCCCGCACGGCCGGGTCCCGGTAGTCCTTCCTGAAACGCGCCGTGTCGAGCCCCACCTCCGAGGCGTACCGGACCAGGTCCTCCTCGGACAGCGCGGACTGGTTCTCAAACAGCCGGTCCGCGTACTCCCAGAACCGGCCCTGGCGGGCCGCCGCCATCGAGGCCGCCGCGGCGTTCAGGGCGTTCCGGTGCATCTTCAACGGGTTCTGCTTGAAGACCAGGCGCACCTGCCCCGGGAAGTCGGAGGCGAGTCGCTTCATCGGTTCGTAGGCCCGCCTGCACACCGGGCACTGGAAATCCGAGACCTCGATCACGATCACGCGGGCGTCCGCGGGGCCGTGCGCCGGGCTCGGGTCGTCCGCGGGCCGCGTCCCGGATGGGACCGCGGGGTCAACGGCCCGGGCCGCGGGGGCCTCGGCCACGGGTCGCGCCACGGGCTTGACCTCCAGGGACTCGACCTGGACGGGACCCGGTGGCGACCGGTTCGGCTGCGCGCCGGCCCGGCCCGTTTCGACCTGGGACTCCGCCCTCCCAGGGCCGACCGCCGGACCCCGTGCCCGTTCCGCGGTCAGGCGGCCCACCGTGAAGAAGGCCGCCGCCACCAAGAAATACCCGGCGACCAACGCGCTCTGCTTCATCGCCCTCTCTCCACCGCGTCGGGGCCACCGCCCGCGCGACACCCATACCATGCCGCGCCGGGTGGATCAAGGAACCGGTCGGCGAGGCCTTCCCCGTCCCCGAATCCGCCGTCAATTTCCGCAATTCTTTGAATAAACATGAAATCTGCTTCGTCTCATTTCACCACCCTGGGGCCGCGACGAATCAACGTATTCCGTCGTTCTTCCGAGATCGGGACGGCGGATCGTGGCCGTCGTGGGCGCCTCGGGTCGGATCGAATAGAATCGCGATCCTCCCGCCTCGAACGGGTTGCAATGCGGGGTCGCGAGGTCATCGCCTGGGGAGTCGTGATCGCAGGGATCCTGTTCCTGGTCCCCTCGGTCCGGGACGGGTGCGGGGGGGCCCCCGCGATCCGTCCCGGGAACCCGGTGCCGGCGTTCTCGCTGGTCTCGGCCACGAGCGGCGAGACATGGGACTCGGAGTCCCTGGACGGCCGCCCGTACGCGCTCCTCTTCTTCGCCACGTGGTGCGGGTCCTGCCGGTCCGAGATGCCCGCGGTCGCCCGGATCCTCCAGGAGAGGCCCTCCCTCCGGCTGATCGCGGTCAGCGACGAGCCTGGGGACCGGGTCGCCCGCTACTTCGCGTCGTCCGGCCTCGCGCTCCCAGCCGCGGGGGGCGCCGGCGGGATGTTCGCGTCGTTCGGGGTCCGCGCGGTCCCCACGATGGTGGTGGTAAACTCCAGGGGCGTCGTCTCGTTCGCCCGCGCCGGAACGGGCGCGGTCCTCAAGGGGATCCGCCGACTAGCGGACGACGAGGATTGACCGGTGGTCCAGATAGGGTCGGCAGGCATCCGGCGGGTTGATGGGGTGTTTGAGGGATCAAGAAGGAGGAAAACATGTCAACCGGATGTCCTGCCGTGACACCCCGTCCAAGAGTCATAATGCGGAAACCGCCCGATCTATTCCACGGGGGCGGCGAGTCGCGGCCGGTACGAGACCGCGACAAGTGTTCCGTCGTTCCTCCGAGGTCGGGACGGAGGGGCGAAGGAGGACGGATTCAGGGGACAGGTTCAGGGGACAGGTTCAGTGACAGTGACAGTGTCAGTGTCACGTTGGTCGCGATGGGCGGGGCGTCACGACGGATGCACGTGCACCGGGACCCCGGACCCCGGACGCCGGATCGGGGGACAGGTTCGGGAACAGTGGCAGTGGACAGTGACAGTGGACAGTGTCAGTGTCCCGTTGGACGCGGGGGACGTGGCCTCGCGACAAGGCCAAGTTCATCGCGACCCCGGACCCCGGACGCCGGACCCCGGACCCCGGCCTCCGGACGGGGCAAGTCGCGGCCGGCACGAGACCGCGACGGGTTTTCCGTCGTGCTGCCGAGACCGTGATGGCTGACCGAGGGCGGGGGTCACGTGGAGGACAGGTCGGACCGATGATCCGGAGGGACACGGACCCGGGGGGTGGGGGGCCATGAGGGGCGATCCGGGCGAGGTCGTGCTCGGGCGATACCGGATCGAGCACCAGATCGGGCGGGGCGGGTTTGGACGGATCTATCGGGCCCGGCAGGTCGCCCTGTCCCGAGACGTGGCCCTGAAGGCCTCGGCCCCGGAGCAACGGCACGACGTCGCGGTGCGCGAGAGATTCCGTCGCGAGGCCGTCCTGATTGCGGCCATCGCCCATCCCAACGTCGTCACCTACCACGATTTCGGCACGGATGATGATGGGGACATGATCCTCGTGATGGAGTACTTGCGCGGACGCAGCCTCTACGAGGTGATCCGGTCCGGTGAGACCTGGCCCCCGGCGTGCGTGGCCGAGGGGGTCCGGCAGGCGGCGGACGGGCTCTTCGCGGCACACCAGGCCGGGATTGTCCATCGGGACGTGAAGCCGTCCAACCTGTTCCTGATCGATGCGCCGACCCCCGTGGGCCGGCCCGACGTCCGCGCGGTCCCGGGGCTGCTGGGGCCGGGATTCCTGCTGAAGGTGATTGACTTCGGGATCCTGCGGGTGGACGCGGGCGTCCGACCGGACCTGCCGGACCTGACCGCGCCGGAGGCGGTGATCGGGACCCCGGCCTATCTGGCGCCCGAGATGCTGATGGGGACCCGGCCCGACCCGCGGGCCGACCAGTACGCCCTGGCCCTCGTGGCGTGCGAACTGGCGACCGGTCGCCGCGCGTTCGGAGGGCCCGGGAACCCGGACTCGTTCCTGGCGCGGGTCTCCCGCGTCCCACCCGAACTGGACCTGGTCCCCGGACCTCTGGCGTCGGTCCTCGCGCGGGCGCTCTCGCCGGACCGCGACAAGCGGTTCGAGTCGGTCGTGGAGTTCGCCCACGCCTTCACCGAGGCGGCGGCCGAGGCGGCGGCTGCCTCGGCGACCCCCACGCAGGTCGTCTCCACGAGGGCGTCGGTCGCTCCCGTCCCCCACGGAAGGGCAGGGCCGCGGCGTCGCAGGGGGTCCTGGAAGACCTGGTCCGCGTGGACCGTGGGGGTCGTCACGGCCGGGACCCTGGCCGCGTGGGCCTTCAGTCCGGGTCGCCCCGACCCGCAGGACTCGACCCCGTCGGGGGCGACCGGCGCGGCCCAGCCGACCGTCGCGATCCGGGAGCCGGCCCCCCCCGAGGTCTCGGGTCGGATGGAAAGCGTGGCCGTCCCGGGGCCTCGTCCCGGCGCGGGGAACGGGTCCGGACCCTCCCGCCGTGTATCACGACCGGTTCCGCGCAGCCGTCCCGCCTCGGGGGTCTCGCCGGCGAACGGGTCGGGCCGCCACGGCGCCGGAGAGGCGACCCCGGGCCGCCTGACCATCAACGCACGACCGTGGGCCGACGTGTGGCTGGACGGGACACCCCTGGGCCGGACGCCCGTGATCGGCCGCGAGGTGACGCCGGGGTCTCATCTGGTGAGGTTCGAGCACCCGACGCTCGGGGCACGGACCGTGACCCGGACGGTCCGGCCCGGCCAGACACTCATCCTGACGGAGGTGATGGATTCCTCCGCGCCGCCCCCGGACTCCCCCCGCGCCCCGCGTACACCATGACCGTGGCCCCCACGAAGAGGTCCACGGCCGCGATCAGGAAGAACAACGCCGCCGCGACGGCGTTCCTCCAGTCCCCGCGTTCCCCCAGGATGAACCAGGTCCCGACCGCCGCGGTCACGACAGCCGCGAACAGGATCGCGGACGCGGCCCTCCGATAGTCCCGTGACGTGGGTTCCCGTGCCGGAATGATCTCGGTTTCCATGGCGGTCTCCCCATTCGGTCACGTTTCCGTCTCGCCCCAGACCAGTTCGAGGTCCTCGCGTCCCTCTGGCGGGGCCGCCGGCCCTCGCGTCGTCCCCGCCCGACCTTGCTCCAGGGTCGCCAGGGCGTGTTCTACCATGGATTCCGTCCGGTGGACGATGGCGATGGTCGCGCGCTCCAGGGCGATGATCCGCGCCGCGGCCGCGCCCCGAGCAGGGGCCCGACTCCCGGCGGCCGCCCCGACGTCGATCATCGTTGCTCTCGACGAAAGGTGAAGCAGCCCGGGACCCTCCGTCGCCTTGCCCCGATCGCCCGGGTCGGCCACGACGAGGTCCACCGCGCGCAGGAGGCCCCGCAACGAGTCCACGTTCGGTCGGGCGCGGCCGGCGGCGCCCGTGGCGAGCCACGCTTCCATCACGAGTCGTCTGGCCTCCGCCCGGCGCTCGCGAGCGACCCGGCCGGCCTCGATCAGACGCGACAGTTCCTCGGCCGCCCGTGCGAGCATCTCCAGGACCTCGCGACCGCGCGAGGGTCGGCGGGCCGACCCGACCGAGCCGGTCCGACGGCTCCGGCCCACGGGCGGCGGGCCGGCTCCACGGACGAA
>DYKK01000010.1:0-6550 GCA_020722625.1 Anaeromyxobacter dehalogenans | reverse complement strand
GGCCGGCGGGACCGGTGTCGCGCCGCGGCGTTCGGTTCATGAACTTGCACCTCCCGCCTGTCATGCTATCATGTCCGCCGGAATGACGGTCCTCTCGGTCACGACATCGAAGGTCGAGGAGGTGGTGGACATCACGCCGCTCATCCGCGAGGTCCTGTCTTCCCTCCGCGAGGGCGGGGACGGGGCCGTCCTGCTGTACTGCCCCCACACGACGGCCGGGCTGTTCGTCAACGAGGGGGCCGACCCGGACGTGGCCGCCGACCTGGCCGATGCACTCGGGCGACTCGTTCCGCGCGACGGAACGTATCGCCACGCCGAGGGAAACGCCTCGGCCCACATCCGGTCGGTCCTGACGGGGTCGAGCCTCGCGATCCCGGTGACCGGAGGACGGATGGCCCTCGGCACCTGGCAGCGGGTCTTTTTCGCCGAGTATGACGGACCGAGGAAGCGCCAGGTCTATGTCCAGTTCCTGGCGGCGAACCCAGGCGCCTGAACAGGCGTCGGAAGAGAGAGACCATGAGCAGACCGCGGAAATACGAACTGGGCGACCCGATTGACATCCATTGCCGGTACTGCAAGCTGAACCTGAACGGCGTGGTCTCGGCCGTCGTGAACAACCGGCCGGTCAAGGTCCAGTGCCGCACCTGCCGGATGTTCCAGGACTATCACCCCCCCGTGAACGAGGCCATGGCCAGGCGGAAGTTGTTGCAGAAGGTCTTGCGGATGCGCGACAGACGGGCGCCGGTCCGCACGAGGCCGACCCCGGAATCCCCGGCCCGCCAGGGCCTGGACCAGGCCGCCGTGGCACGACGGCTGTGGGACGAGGCCACGAAGGATGTCAACCCCTTGAAATCCAGGGTGTACAATCCCCGGCTCACCCTTCACAAGGACGACCTCATCTCGCACCCCGTGCTCGGGCTCGGGGTCGTCTCGGCCACCGGGGACGATCACGTGCTGGTCCTGTTCCGCGACGGCTTCAAGCGGCTCGAACACAATCGGCCGGCCGAGGACGAGCGGTCCTGAGGGTTGCCGGCTACACCAGCGTCAACGCCGGAAAGAAGAAGGGGACCTCCACGGCGGCGGTCTCCGGGGCGTCGGAGCCGTGCACCGCGTTGCGCTCCTTGTCGGTCCCGAACTGCCCGCGCACGGTCCCCCGCGGCGCCTCGCGCGAGTCCGTGGGCCCCATCAGGTCCCTCCAGCGCGAGATCGCGTTGTCGCCCTCCAGGACCAGTGCCACGATGGGACCCGACGACATGAACCGCGTCAGGCTCCGGTAGAACGGGCGCTTGCGGTGCACCGCGTAGAAGGCCTTGGCCTGGGCGAGGGTCAGCCGCTCCATCCGCATCGCGACGATGCGGAGCCCGCTTCCTTCGATCAGGGACACAACCCCTCCGATGTGTCCCGCAGCCACGGCATCCGGTTTGATCAACGCCAGCGTACGTTCCGTCGTCATCGTCATCCCCTATCGGCTTGCTCCACCCACGCGCCCCGCGCGCCTCTTCGACTCCGGTTTCAAGGACGGCCTCCCGTCATCCCAGGTGACCGATCCGGCGGGCGAGCGTCGCTCCGATGTCGGCCGGGGTCGGGGCCACGTCAATCCCGTGGTCCTTCAGGCACTCGATCTTCTCCTTCGCGGTCCCCTTTCCGCCCGAGATGATGGCGCCCGCGTGGCCCATCCGCCGGCCGGGAGGCGCGGTCTGCCCGGCGATGAACGCGACCACCGGCTTGTCCGGCATGTGGTCGCGGACCCAGGCCGCGGCCTTCTCCTCGGCGCTCCCGCCGATCTCGCCGATCAGCACCACCGCCCGGGTGTCCGGGTCGCCCGCGAAGGCGCTCAGGCAGTCCATGAAGTTCGTCCCCTGGACCGGGTCCCCGCCGATCCCGATGCAGGTGGACTGGCCGATGCCGAGCTTCGTCAACTGGTCCACGGCCTCGTAGGTGAGGGTCCCCGACCGCGAGATCACGCCCACGTGACCCGGAAGGTGGATGTGCCCCGGCATGATCCCGATCTTGGCCTTGCCGGGCGAGATGACGCCGGGGCAGTTGGGCCCGATCAGGCGCACGCCCTCCCGGTCCACGATCGGCTTCACCGCGAGCATGTCGAGGACGGGGACGCCCTCGGTGATGCAGACGACCAGCCGGATCCCCGCGTCCACGGCCTCGAGGATCGCGTCCTTGCAGAACGGAGCCGGGACGAAGATCGCGGTCGCGGTCGCGCCCGTCGCCTTCACGGCCTGCCGGACCGTGTCGAACACCGGGACGTCGTCGAGCCGGGTCCCTCCCTTGCCGGGAGTCACCCCGCCGACGACCCTGGTCCCGTATTGCACCATCTGGCGGGTGTGGAACGACCCCGCTCCCCCCGTGATCCCCTGGACGATCACCCGAGCATTTTCATCAAGGAATATCGCCATGATTCGCCTCCTGTCGTTCGGGTCGCGTCAGCCGGCCCGGACCTTGCCGCGACTCGCCTGGACCACCTTCTCGGCCGCCTCCCTCATCGTCTCGGCCGTGATGATGGGGAGCCCGGATTCCGCGAGGATCCGGCGGCCGGCCTCGACATGGGTCCCCTGCAACCGGACCACGAGCGGCACGTCGAGCGACACCTCCCGGGCCGCGGCCACGACCCCGTCCGCGATCGTGTCGCACTTCATGATCCCGCCGAAGATGTTGACCAGGATCGCCTTGGGACGGTCCGCGAGGATGATCTCGAAGGCGGCCTTCACCTTCTCGCGGTCCGCGGACCCGCCCACGTCCAGGAAGTTCGCGGGCTCGCCCCCGAAGTGCTTGATGATGTCCATCGTCGCCATGGCGAGACCCGCGCCGTTGACCAGGTTCCCGATGTCCCCGTCCAGCTTGATGTAACTCAGGTCGAACTGGGAGGCGCGGACCTCGAGCGGCTCCTCCTCGTCCGTATCGCGCAGGGCATGGACGTCCTTGTGCCGGAACAGGGCGTTGTCGTCGAAGTTCATCTTCGCGTCCAGGGCCAGCAGGTCCCCCGCCGCCGTCACCACCAGCGGGTTGATCTCGACGAGCGACGCGTCCTTCTCGACGAAGGCCCGGTACAGGCCCGCGATGAAACGGTGGGCCTTCTTCGCGGTCTCGCCCGTCAGGCCGAGCCCGACCGCGAGGTTGCGCACGTGGAACGGCTGGATTCCGACGGAGAAGTCCACGTATTCTTTCAGGATCTTCTCGGGGGTGCGCGCCGCGACCTCCTCGATCTCCATGCCGCCCTCCGTGGAGGCCATGACCACGATCCGGCGCGTCTCGCGGTCCAGGATCATCCCGAGGTACAGTTCCCGGGCGATGGCGAGCCCTTCCTCGACATAGACCTTGCGCACGAGGCGGCCCTTGGGACCCGTCTGCGGCGTGACGAGCGGACGGCCGATCAGACGCCCCGCCTGGTCGGAGACCTCGTCGAGGCTCCGGCAGACCCGGATGCCGCCGCCCTTGCCGCGACCCCCCGCGTGGACCTGGGCCTTGACGACCCAGACGCCCCCTCCGAGGCGCTGGGCCGCCGCGCGCGCCTCCTCCGGGGTCCGGGCCAGTTCCCCGCGCGGCACCTCCACGCCGAACGACGCCAGGAGGGCCTTGGCCTGGTATTCGTGGATCTTCATCGCTTCACACCTCCGGTTCGCCCCGCCCAAACCCCGTCCCTCGCGCCGTTCGCGGCCGCGACCGGGGTCACGGCCGCGCCTTATAGATCAGACGAACCGGAAAAGGTAGAAGGAAATGGGTCCAGATCCCCCGAAACGTCCTCTGCTTCGTTTCATGTCACCACCCTGGCGCCGCGTTGAGGATCGCGACTCGGTCTCTTCGTGGTTCCCCTGGAGACGCGAGCACTGCTCGCGCCACTTCGCGACCGATCTCCGAGACAGCCACGGACTGCCAGGGGATGGCGTGACAGGGCACAAGTTCAGTGGACAGGCTCAGCGACAGGTGACAGCATCACTGTCACTGTTTCTGTCTCTGACCCTGCCCTCTGACCCTGTTCCTGAACATGTCCAAGGGGCTCGCGGCTCCAGGTCCGCGTCGAGTTTCTTCGTAGCAGTCCGGCATCCGGGGTCCGGGGTCGCAATGCACGTGGCCTCGTCGTCATGCCCCGTCCCCCGCCACCGACGTTGTCCTGGCGCCGACACTGACACTGTCACTGTTTCTGTCTCTGACCCTGCCCTCTGACCCTGTTCCTGAACATGTCCAAGGGGCTCGCGGCTCCAGGTCCGCGTCGAGTTTCTTCGTAGATCGGGACGGAGGTTGGAGGCGCGGACGGCCGGGTCATCTGGGCGGACCGAGAAACCGGAGCACCAGGTCGGGGCGCAGCGCGGCCGCCAGGAACACGGGGTTGCCCGGCGCGGCCCGGAGCGTGACCAGGGGGTCGCGCAGGTCCACGGCGGCCTGCCGGACCAGGAGGTCTGCGGGCTTGGCCACCGTGTCGGGGAGAGTCCGATGCGCGAAGGGCTCGACCACCTCCCGCCGCCACAGGACCTCCAGGGTGGACCGGAGGACCGCCCCCATCCCGGGTCTTGCCTCGGCCGTCACGCGCATTCCCTCTCGCGACGCGAAGACCGCCGTGGCCTCGCAGACGCCGGACAGGCACCAGGGCGCGGCCGCGGGGTCCAGGAACCACAGCGACACCTCCGCGCCTTCGCCTCCGCGACCCGCGCGGCGGATCTCGGCCTCGACCCGCGTCATCGCGGGCGCCAGCGAGGGCCACGCGCCCCCCTGGACCATCGCGAGGCGACGGACGGCCGCCTCGGCCCCGATCGCGACGAGACCTCCCCCGGCGGCCGCGACGACGCCGGCCCCCGCGACTCGATGTCCATGGAAGTTCCAGGCGTTCCACCCCACGGCCCCCGGGGGCCGTTCGAGCGCGACCGGGCCGGTCCCGCCGCCCTGTCCGTGCCCCTCGCACACGAGGGCCGGACCGTCCAGTTCCAGCCAGACGACGAGGCACCAGGGTCCCGGATGCGACAGGTCCAGGCCATACAGGGCCCTGATCCGAGCGGCGATCTCGCCGGGGTCCCGCAGCGCGAGCGGAACCTGGATCGCGGCGGCGAGGTCCCGGACGGCCTGGCGCAGCGTCTCGGCCGGCACGACCGCGACCGCCCGGACGCGGACTGGGAGAAACGACGCGAACCGTTTCAGGACCTCGACAGGGTCCTCGTCGGGGGACGGTGTGGCTTCCGAGGCCCTCGGTGCGCCGTCGGGTCCCTGGGTGGGGAGCGCATCCTTCGGGCCCCCCGGCGGGCCGTGAGGACCAGGCCCGCCCTCCCGGCAACCCGGGGCGATGCCGATCCCAAGGGCCACAAACCAGGCGATCCGCCGGCCGAAACCTTCCCTCATCGCATTCCCTCCGAGGGAGACGGGCGTGGCGCGGGTGGCTGGGGCACCCGGGGCACGGACTCGGGCGATGCGTCGGAAAGCCTCGACGCGAGCCACGCCGACGCGGCCCCGAGCACCACTCCCGCCCCGACGTCCACGACGAAGTGGTATCGAAGATAGACCGTGGACACGATCAACGCCAGGTACGAAGGGATGACGAACCACCGCAGGCCCGGACAGCGCCAGAGCAGGACCAGGAAGACCACCGCCACGGCCGAGTGCCCGCTGGGAAAGGCGTCGAGTTCCACTGTGTCCCAGGATTCGATCGTCGCCCGGATCCAGTCCCCGATGACCCAGCCCCGGACACCGCCCGCGTAAGGGAACGCCCAGGCCAGGGCGGGGTCCTCGGCCGCCAGGTACGGCGAGCGGGCCGGGACCAAGATGTACCCGACGTACGAGACGAAGATGGCTGTCAGAACCCCGAGGTACAGGCGGTTCATGGTGGCCACATCCTTCCGGACGATCAGGACCGCCATCACCACGAGCGGGGTCACGAAGTACGAGAAATACGCGACCTCGAAGAAATCCACTGCGACCGGGTGGAGCCACGGCTCCAGGGCGAGGATCGGGTCCGCCCTGAACCACCACCGGTCCGCGGCGAGCAGGTCGAGTTCGCGGGTCTCGGGATTGAGACCCCGGATGACGTGCCCCAGTTTCAGGAAGGTCACGAAGAGCAGGACCACGATGGCCCCGAAGCGGGCCACGGCGCCGGCGAACTCGCTCGCCCGGACCCGCGCCAGAACACGGACCATCGCCACGTACCCGACCGCGTAGGTGGCATGTTCGCGCAGGATGTCCGCGGCCCGGTCAATCCGCGCATGGGCAAGGCCGACCGTCACCAGGACGAGGGCCACCCAGCCGAGGATGAGGAGGTCCACGTTCCAGAAGCCCAGGCGGCGGACCGGGGGGCGAGACCCAACTTCGCCATCAGTTTCCGCAAGTCTTCGAATAAACATGAAACCTGCTTCGTTTCATCTCACCACCCTGGGGCCGCGACTTCCAAGTACGACACCGGCTTCGCGGACCCTGACGGATGAAACCGACCCTTTGGCCGCGGGCAGTGCCCGCGGCTCCAGGTTCGCGATGAGTTTCCTGGCAGAAGTCCGGCATCCGGGGTCCGGGGTCCGGCATCCGGCATCCGGGGTCGCGGTGGACGTGGCCTCGTCGTCAT